>JBBDIU010000099.1:0-19297 GCA_040880205.1 Cellvibrionaceae bacterium | reverse complement strand
GCAACTGGAACTATGTATTCTTCATTGACTTTACTGGTCATCAGAACGATGCCAACGTGCGAGCGGCTTTGACGGAAGTTGGTGAACGCGCATCGGATTTGAAAATGCTGGGTTCCTATCCCAAGGCAGTTCTTTAAACCATAGTCGCTAGTCTAATCGCTAGTCACTATTAACCTAACAATCAAATAGATCGTCCCTGATCTATTTGATTGTCGCCCTTCAAATATTGGCGCAAGTACGCGAGCTTGCTGATATTTCAAGGGCTCGCGCTGGCCTATGGCCAGCGGCAGTACATCCCTGTACCGCACTATTAACCCGGCAATCTTAATTGCCGGGTTAACAGTAAAAACATGCAACCTAGGGCTCACCGCTTTGACTAGCGATCTTCTGACTAGTGATTAGCGACTAGAGACTAGCGACTTTATTTTTATGATTAACAAACTCGTCATTGTCGGCTTTGGATTGATTGGCGCCAGCGTTGCTGTCGGCTTGAAGGCGGCTGGTGCCTGCCGGGAAGTGATTGCTGTTGCGCGTTCACAGCAAACACGCGACAAGGCCGTGCAGTTGGGCTATGCGGACTGTGCCTATGCGGATCTGGACGCGTTTGCCAAGGACCTGGGCGAGGGGGATTTGATTTGCATTGCGGTTCCCACATTGGCGGTGGGCGCTGTGTTACGGCAGATTGCGGCGCATGTTGCGCCGGAGGTGACAATCACCGATTGCACCAGCGTTAAAGGCCAAGTGCTTGCCGCCGCACAGGATGCCTTTGGCCAAGTGCCGCCCAATCTGGTGTTGGGCCATCCCATTGCTGGATCGGAAAAAAGTGGCGTGCTGGCAGCCGACCCGGCACTGTTTGTCCGGCACCGGGTGATCCTAACCCCGAGTTCGGAAACGGACCCGCAACATATTCAGCGGGTAGTTGATCTGTGGCAAACCCTGGGTGCGGAAGTCCTGCACATGCCGGTGGCAGAACACGACGACGTGTTGGCCGCCACCAGCCATTTGCCGCATGCCATAGCTTATTCGCTGGTGGACACTTTGGCTCACGATACCGAGAACGAAAATATTTTTCGTTATGCGGCGGGGGGCTTTCGCGATTTTACCCGTATCGCCTCCAGCGACCCGACTATGTGGCACGACATCATGTTGGCAAATCGCGACAGCATTCTGCGCGCGGTGGATTTGTTCGCCAACAACCTCGCGCAACTGCGCGACGCCATCGCCAATGAGGACAGCGACTACCTGATGGGCGTTTTTACCCGGGCCAAAGCCGCGCGAGATCATTTTAACTCCCGCATTGAAAAGAAATCTCTTACTGCGAGTTCCCATACCACCATGGAAAAAAAAACCTTCGATTACTTTGTGAAACCCGGCGGCGAACTGAAAGGCAGCTTGCGCGTTCCCGGTGATAAATCAATTTCCCACCGAGCGATCATGCTGGGTTCCATTGCCGAAGGGCTTACGGAAATTGAAGGTTTTCTGGAAGGTGAGGACGCGTTGGCGACCTTGCAGTCCTTTCGCGATATGGGGGTTGTCATCGAAGGGCCCGATCAGGGTTGTGTAACGGTACACGGCGTCGGCCTGCACGGCTTGCAGGCGCCACCTGGTGCCTTGTATCTGGGCAATTCCGGAACCTCCATGCGCCTGCTGTCTGGCCTTCTCGCGGGACAGGCTTTTGATTCCCAGCTGACCGGCGACGGGTCCCTTTCCAAACGGCCCATGAACCGCATTGCGGTTCCCCTGCGCAATATGGGCGCGACAGTTGAACTCGCCGCCGGCGGACGGCCGCCGGTGACAATCCGAGGCGGGCAATCGCTGCGGGCAATCGATTACGCCTTACCCGTGGCCAGTGCCCAGGTGAAGTCCTGTTTGCTATTAGCGGGGCTCTACGCCGAGGGCGAAACAGCCGTTACGGAACCGGCGATTACCCGCGATCACACCGAACGTATGTTGAGAGGTTTTGGGTATCCCGTCAGTTGCGATGGTGCCCGGGTGAGTGTGCGCGGTGGGGGCAAGCTTAAGGCCTGTCACATTGAAGTGCCCGCCGACATATCCTCCGCCGCGTTTTTCATGGTCGCCGCGGCAATTACCCCCGGCGCGGACATTTCCTTGACCCACGTGGGAATCAATCCAACCCGAACCGGAGTATTGAATATTCTTCGTCTAATGGGCGCCGACATTGGCTTTTTAAACAAGCGGGAGGTAGGCGGAGAACCGGTGGCCGACATTCGGGTGCGCCATGCGCCCCTGAGAGGCATCGATATCCCCGCTGAATTGGTGCCGCTGGCCATTGACGAGTTCCCAGCGCTGTTTATTGCCGCGGCTTGCGCGCAAGGCACCACCCGGTTGACCGACGCCGCGGAGTTGCGGGTGAAGGAAAGCGACCGCATCCAGGTAATGGCCGACGGTTTGCGGCGCGTGGGGGTTGATGCGACGCCAACAAGGGACGGTATGGTCATAAAAGGGGGAGCGATTCGCGGCGGAACGGTGGATAGCCACGGCGACCACCGTATAGCCATGGCCTTTGTTATGGCTGCCTTGTGCGCTGAGGGGGCGATTCGGGTACAAAATTGCGCAAACGTCTCCACCTCCTTCCCGGGTTTCGTGGAGCTGGCCAAAACCGCCGGAATAAGCATAGAAATAAACGCTACTTAGTCGGACGCCTTTATTCCTTTATAATCCTCGCTCGCTCTTACCCAGCGTGCAACCAGCGATTAGAGACTGATCTATGCCCTACAAATTGACCCACTTGAAACAGCTGGAAGCGGAAAGCATCCACATTATCCGCGAAGTTGCCGCCGAGTTTGATAACCCGGTTATGCTGTATTCAATCGGCAAGGATTCCGCGGTCATGATGCACCTGGCAATGAAGGCCTTCCATCCCGGCAAGCCGCCTTTTCCCCTGATGCATGTGGACACCACCTGGAAGTTCCGCGAGATGATCGAGTTTCGCGAAAAGCGCGTGAAGGAATTGGGCTGGGATTTGATTGTGCACATCAATGAGGAAGGGGTAAAAATGGGTGTCGGCCCCTTTACCCACGGCAGCGCCAAGCACACCGACATCATGAAGACCCAATCGCTTATCCAGGCGCTGAACAAATACAATTTCGACGCCGCCTTCGGCGGCGCTCGCCGCGACGAGGAAAAGTCCCGCGCGAAGGAGCGGGTCTATTCCTTCCGCGACAAGAATCACCGCTGGGATCCCAAAAACCAGCGCCCCGAATTGTGGAACATATACAACAGCAAGGTGGACAAGGGCGAAAGCATTCGCGTTTTCCCCCTGTCCAACTGGACCGAACTGGACATCTGGCAGTACATCCATCTGGAATCCATTCCCATCGTGCCTTTGTATTTCGCCGCCAAGCGTCCGGTGGTGGAACGCGATGGCGTACTGATAAAAGTGGACGACGACCGCATGCCGCTCAAACCCGGTGAAAAGATCATGGAAAAGATGGTCCGCTTCCGTACTTTGGGGTGTTACCCGCTGACGGGTGCAGTTGAGTCTCATGCCACCACATTGCCCGAAATTATCCAGGAAATGTTATTAACTAAGACCTCAGAGCGTCAGGGACGTGTCATCGACCACGATAGTGCTGGTTCGATGGAGAAAAAGAAGCAAGAAGGGTATTTTTAAATTGTAAGGAAACGTGCATGGACAGAAGGCTGGTATTCACTGCTGTGACTCGCCGTGAACCCGTCCCTGGGGGCTCCTCGCCAGCATCCCTGCTGTCGAGGGTCACATCAGCAAACACCGGACTCCTGTCTTCACGTTGAGTGCCAAGACCAAGAAGGACATAACGGAAGGTGGGAAAGTCGCGGTGGAGTTTGGTACTGCGTATGGCATTTCGACTAATCGGCAGGAAAGCCGATTTGCACAGCGAAGCTGCCCGAAGGGCGAGTCACAGGGATGTGACGAGTGAATCCCTCGATTCAGGGAAGGCGTGCTTTTGCTCCTGCAAAGCGTGCATTTCCGCCGTCCATGGCGGTCAAGCGAGGGAGCTACAGGGATGTATTCACCGCGTTTTCGAAAGACCTACCCCAGCAGCAAACGGATCGGCGGCAAATGCTAGGTAAGTTTTTTTGCTGCAAATTATAGAAACAGCTGGCGACTGGTAAACAACTCGGAGTTTTTATGTCGCATCAATCAGATTTAATTGAAACCGACATCGATGCCTATTTAAAACAGCATGAGCATAAAGAACTATTGCGGTTTTTGACTTGCGGCAGCGTCGACGACGGCAAGAGCACGCTTATCGGCCGCCTGTTGCATGATTCCAAGATGATCTACGAAGATCAGCTGGAATCAGTCCGTTCCGATTCGACCCGGCATGGCACCACGGGTGAAAAAATTGACCTTGCCTTGCTGGTGGACGGTTTGCAGGCGGAAAGAGAGCAAGGCATTACTATTGACGTGGCTTACCGGTATTTTTCCACCGCCAGGCGCAAGTTTATTATTGCCGACACGCCGGGTCATGAGCAGTACACGCGCAATATGGCGACCGGGGCGTCTACCTGTGATTTGGCGGTGATATTGATCGACGCTCGTCACGGCGTAATGACCCAAACCCGGCGGCACAGTTACATTGCTTCGTTGCTTGGTATTCGTCACGTGGTGGTTGCCATTAACAAAATGGACTTGGTGGAGTATTCACAAGACACCTTCGAGAAAATCAAATCCGACTACCTGACCTTCGCCGAAAGTCTGAGCCTGGGCGACATCCAGTTTGTGCCAATGTCCGCCCTTGATGGTGATAACGTGGTAAGTCTCAGCGCCAATATGTCCTGGTACAAGGGCAAGGCCCTGATGGAAATCCTGGAAAGCGTCGAAATAGCGGGAGCCAAGAACACGGACGATTTTCGCTTCCCCGTGCAGTACGTCAATCGACCCAACCTTAACTTTCGCGGATTTTGTGGAACGGTTGCATCCGGGGTAGCTAAAGTGGGCGATGCAATTCGGGCTTTGCCCTCCAACAAGACCAGTCGGGTGAAATCCATTGTTACCTATGATGAAGATCTGCAACAAGCCTTTGTCGGTCAAGCCGTAACCCTTACGCTGGAGGATGAAATCGACATTAGTCGCGGCGACATGATCGTGCTCGCGGACGATACTACGGTGGCCCGGAGCAATCATTTGCAAGCCCACCTGGTATGGATGTCGGAGCAGACACTTCAGCCGGGGCGCCACTACGGTTTTAAGTTTGCCACAAAATACACCACCGGCAGTATCAGCAATATTCAATACCGGGTCGATGTAAACACTCAGGCCCATAGTGAAGTGGACAGCTTGCAATTGAACGATATCGGGGTCGTGTCGGTATCGTTGAGTCAGCAGGTTGCGATCGATCCCTATCGGAACAACCGCACCACGGGTGCATTTATAGTCATCGATCGCCTGACCAACATTACCGTGGGTGCCGGCATGGTAACCGAAGCCCTGAGCGAAACCTCCGCGATCAGCGCGGATCCGGGTGCGATAACGCCCTTCGAGCTGGAACTCAATGCCCTGATTCGCAAGCATTTCCCTCACTGGCAGGCAGTTGACTTGGCGTCCCTGTTGACCAAAGATGGAAAGTTGACCAAAGATCGAAAGAAGTGACGAGAGTGGGAATGGGAAATGGGAACCGGGGCATTGACTGGACGGTTAAAAAGGCTATTAGTTAAAGGGGGCCTTGACGCGGCGGGTATAGACCCTGACAATTTTCTAGCGACTAGCGACTAGCGACTAGCGACTAGCGACTAGCGACTAGCGACTTTCTTTATTGAGGAGATCCAATTTTGGACGAGCGGCGGCGCTTTGAACGGACATCCACGTCGATTCGGGTGGAAATTGCCCATCCGGCATTCGGAACTATTGTGGGTTTTACGCAAGATATTTCCGACGGTGGGGTTTCGGTGGTAGTCGAAAACCAGCCGAACCCACCAGTGGGAACCGTGGTCAAGGTACGTTTTAGACGTATGATCGGCGCCATCAATGACGATCCCGTGACCATGAAGGTCATGCACCACCATCGCAACGTCATCGGTTTAATGTTTACGCCCAACGCGACGGCGTCCTGATTGAAAAGATTGGGCCCGCTTTCGCGTTTTCCACTTTGGTCGCCCATACCTGGGTCGGCATACCTTGGGGGCTTCGTTTCCGGCTAGCGGCAGTGCTCGGACGCGCTGATGGTGAGCTGGGCTTCGTACAGGGTAGCCAAAGTATCCAACTCCCCGCAGGACAGGTGGGGATTGCCCTCCAGGTGTAGGATTTCAAGCTTTGCCAAATGGTACAGCGGCTCCAGGCTGGTGAGCTTGTTGTGACTTAAATCAAGTTGTTTCAGCTCGCTGAATTGTTCCAGTCCCACCAGAGTTTCAATCCCCCCGTATCGACACACCAGTTGATTTAGCTGCTCGGCGCGACGAATTCCTCGGTCGGCAATGGTTTGATCCAGACAATTGGCCAGATTCTGATCAGCCAGTTCACCAGGGTCCAGCAAGGGCCGCGGGCGCTGGACCGGCTGTTCATTAACCGTGATGGCGTACCCACTGCAACCTATTAGCATGACCGAGATGGAACAAATTGCGCAAACAAACGTTCTACGGAAGGACACGATTGATACTCGAATCATCGGAGGGCGAAAAAGGCTACTATGTACCGTTAGCGGGCGCAAGCCCTTGGGGGTCTTGGGTGCGTGGTTATTAACGCAACACTATGTTTGTGACTGATCGTTACTGAAATTAGTGGAGTTTAAGGATTATGCGAGCAATGAAAAAAATGGGGTTAGCACTAGTAATCGCGGGTAGTGTGGCGGCTTGTACTACAACGGATCCCTATACCGGGGAAGAAAGGGCCAGTCGAACGGCGACGGGTGCCGGAGCTGGCGCCGTAGTCGGAGCGGTGGTAGGCGCGGCGTCCGCCAGTAGAGAGGACCGCCGGCGCGGTGCGGTGGCCGGTGCAGTGGCCGGAGGTGCAATAGGGGCTGGGGTCGGCAACTACATGGATCGCCAGGAAGCCAAGTTGCGGGAACAGCTCCAGGGTAGCGGGGTTCAGGTCAGGCGCGAAGGCAACACCATCGAACTCATTATGCCGGGCAATATTACTTTCGGAACCGATCGACGGGAAATACGGTCCGACTTTTACGATGTGTTGAATTCGGTGGCCGTGGTATTAAAGGAATTTGATCAAACCGCCATCAAGGTGTCCGGCCACACCGACTCAACCGGATCGGACAGTTACAACCAAACCCTTAGCGAAGACCGAGCCGCCAGTGTGCGCTCCTACCTGATTAACCGCGGTATCGTGGCTGGTCGGGTACAGGCGGTGGGTTACGGCGAGCGCTATCCAGTCGCCAGTAACGACTCGGAAGCAGGCCGCCAGGTCAACCGGCGAGTTGAACTGGAACTGATACCTCTTTCCTAAAACGCCTCCCCAAGTCCCCAAGTCAGTTTGAGCGTTTTTAGAGCGGCCTTGGCTGCTCTTTTTTTGTTTTAGCGATCTTTTTCGGGGCGCTAATTGCCATGGTTTTGATCTGGAGCAGGATCACAGGCTGACCATTGTGATATCAACCGTGCCGACAGACACTTAAACTCATTCGCGGGGGACGCATGAACAATATTAGCGACATGTTGGGAGACGACGCCGAAGACTTGCTCAACTATGAATGCCGTGGGATAAGTAAGGACCGCTTGCATCTACCCGGCGCGCAATTCGTTGATCAGGTTTTGGCGACCAGTGACCGAACCCCGGTGGTCATGCGCAACTTTCAACATCTCCTGAACCACGGCCGCTTGGGTGGCACCGGCTATCTATCGATCCTGCCCGTGGACCAGGGCGTCGAACATTCCGCCGGCGCGTCGTTCGCCGTCAACCCGGACTATTTTGATCCAGCCAATATCCTGGAGTTGGCATTGCAAGGAGGCTGTAACGCCGTGGCTTCTTCGCTCGGTGTGTTGGGGACTGTTGCGCGCCGCTACGCTCATCGGATTCCTTTTATCGTCAAACTCAATCACAACGAGCATCTGAGTTATCCCAACACTTACGACCAAACCTACTACGCCAGCGTGCAACAAGCCTACGACATGGGAGCCGTTGCCGTGGGTGCCACCGTGTACTTTGGTTCCGAGCAGTCGCGGCGGCAAATCGAAGAGGTGAGCAAGGCCTTTGCCCGGGCCCACGAATTGGGCCTGGTGACCGTACTGTGGGCCTAATTGCGTAATACGTCTTTCAAAACCGCCGAGCAGGACTACCACTCAGCCGCCGACCTGACAGGCCAGGCGAATTATCTGGCGGCCACCATTGGCGCCGATATCGTCAAGCAGAAACAGCCGACATTGAACGGAGGCTACACCCGGCTCAAGTTCGGTCATACCCATCCGAAAATTTACGATCAGCTATGCCCCGACCATCCCATCGAAATGACCCGCTATCAAATCGCCAATTGTTTTATGGGGCGCGCCGGGATGATCAACTCGGGCGGTGCCTCCGGTGCCAACGATTTACACCAGGCGGTACGAACCGCGGTTATCAACAAGCGTGCCGGTGGTATGGGCCTGATCTGCGGCCGAAAGTCTTTCCAGCGGCCGCTGAAAGAGGGCATTGAATTGCTGAATGCGATTCAGGATGTATATTTGGATGATGAGGTCACAATTGCTTAGTCGCCGGTAAAACCGGAAGGTCCCCTGACTCGGCGGGGGACGAACGTGGGACCAAGTTTTGTGCCAGGCCGCATAAATACATCCGCGTAACTCGGTCGCCTTCCCCGAATGGATGGTTTTGATCGCGACCAACCCCAGCACCACACGCTTATCGCCATGCTCCCCACTCTTGTTTATCTGCTGATTCGCTACCGCAGCTTGAGGCACATTCGCTGGTGAGCCACTGCGTTTTAGCAATCTGTCACGCGACATCCTTGAGGAAACAAAATCTGATCTGGATCAAACATTGCATCTCCAAGGTGGATAATGTGAACGCCTTTTGAAGGATGGTCAGAAATATTCCGTCCAACAGCACGACGCGCGAGATGGAATTACGACTGGCAGGAATCGGAGTGCAACGCGCGCTGGCGTTTTGAAGTTGACTGAGGGTTTCAAAAATAGTGGCTAAGGTTCACACCTCCGATCACAACTATTCCGGCACCACTGTCGTGCCAAGTGCGTCACTCGCGGTGGCACTAATTGGCTACGGACAATTTGGTCGGCTGCACGCCAGCAAATACCGACAGTTAGCGGGAACTTCGCTTGTTGCTATCGTCGACAGCGACCCGGAACGGCGCAAGATGGCGGTTCTGGAGCATCCGAACGCTTCGGTTCATAGCAGTGTCGAGGCTTTATTCCGGGAAAATTCGCCGGACATTGCCAGCGTGGCGGTCCCCGCAAGAGTTCACTTTGCGGTAGCGCAACAATTACTGAGCGCGGGTGTACACATATTGGTCGAGAAGCCGCTGGCCAGCGATCTGTCGCAGGCGCGGAAGTTGGTACGAATGGCGGAAGACAAAGGATTGATTCTGCAACCGGGGCATTTGGAACGGTTCAATCATACTTTGGCTGAGCTACATGCGCGAATTCCCCAGTGGCGCTACATTGAGGCGCGTCGAATGACGCGCTGGAGTGCGCGAGCTACCGATGTGGACGTGGTTATGGATTTGATGATCCACGATATCGACATGCTGCTCGAACTGACGGAAGAACCGGTCGTGGATGTACGCGCGCGCGGCGCAAAGGTATTCAGCGAATACTGGGACGTCGCCAATGCACAACTGACTTTCGCCGACGGTCGCAGCGCCAACCTGACCGCCAGTCGCGCCAGCCTGCAACCGGAGCGCCGTTTACACGTGTTTGCGGAGTCCGCCTGTGCGCTGGCCAATATTGACGACGGTTTGATGTTATTGCACCGCCGGGAAGGACAAAGACTGGCCACCGAGCGACATTTTTGCCGCCACGAAGACCCCCTGGCCGCGGAAATAGCCGCCTTTGTTCACGCTGTGCGATATGGTCAACCCCCTTTGGTGGCCGCCCTCGATGGTTACCGGGCAGTGGAAATTGCCGATCGAATCGGCAGGGCCATCGAGCACGACAACGAATTGCCCAATCGCGTGGCGACACCCATGGCCGACTCGGAGCAGGCCGTCGCTTATCTGCAAGAAGCGCCTGTCCACTAGCCATGTTAATGAGGCTGTCGCCCGATTCGCAAGCCTACATCTGTGAGCACATTTGCTGGCTACTTTGGTTGAGAGGCATTCGTTAAGCCGACGCCTTCAAAGCTCACGCTGATTTCCCACTTCCCACTTCCCACTTCCCACTTCCCACTTCCCAGTCCCCACTGTATGCTAAGCGGCCATAAAAACTGACGTGATCGGACCGCTTGGGAGAGATTGTGATGCATGTGTCGGCACCAGTGAAAACCCTAGGCTATGCAAGTGCCTTCCTGTTGCTGGTTGTTGGGATCCCGGCGATTGCCGAGCCGGAGGAGGCGCCAACTGAGGGCTGGGTTGAGCAATTTAAGCGTGCCGAATGGGTGTCAAGAGTGCGCATAGAAGGCGTTGGCAGCTTGGTTAATCCTGCTCTGTCGCGAAGTCAGCTGCTTGCCATTCAGGGTTATCGCTACAACGCTTCGGTGATCAGGGCGTGGAAGGGCGAACAGGCCGGCACTATCAAGTTTCAAGTGGACCTCGGAGATTGCAACCAAGCTCTGGAGGTGGACGGTGAATATGTGGTATTTGGCTCCACCGACCACCAGGGACGTTTACAGAGTTTTAGTTGTGAAGATCTCGTTGGAGTGGAAAGTGCCACAGGTTTGCTGCCCGCCCTGGACAGGGCCGTGGTCCAGTCCGATTCTTAACCCTTTCGGACACGCCTTTCTCGGACACGCGCTGTTTGAATTCCCCCACCGGCGCTCTGCCGATACTTCAATTGTTTAGTTTCCGGACTTAGCCTCATGCCCGCGCAACAAATCGACGCCGTGGTTTGCACTGGAAAAAACCTGGCTCCCCGCGGCGAAGAACTTGCCCGCCAATTTTCATTACACTTCCTGGGCAACAAAGCCCCCCGGTCACTACCTTCCGGGTTGTGGCTGCTGGTCGTGAACGACCTTGGTGTTGCGATACAACAAAGCGGTAACGGGGCGCCCGGTCCAGTGATGGTGGATTTTGTTGGTGGTAAATTGGGGTTTCGGCGGCGCCGCCAGGGGCCAACTCCCACAATTGTTAAAGCTGCCGGTGTACGCTCTGATATCCGCCCGGAAGTATGGGACTTGACCGCGGGTCTTGGCCAAGATGCCTTTGTTCTGGCCCTGTATGGCTGCAGCGTGACGATGTTCGAACGTCAACCGATAATCCATTGTTTGCTCGTCGATGCTCTGGACCGAGCACGCGACTATTCCGGGGAGGATGGAGAATCACTGCACACCATTATTGACCGTTTGACTCTGAGACAGTCGGACAGCATTAAAGTGTTGTCCGATCTGGACGATAAGGCTGATCGGCCTGAAGTTATTTACATCGACACCATGTTCCCCGAGCGTTCGAAAACGGCCAAGATAAAAAAAGGGATGCAGGTCTTCCAACAGCTTCTGGGCGAGGACTCGGATTCGGTTCAGCTACTGGAACTGGCATTGCAGTGCGCGCGTAATCGTGTGGTGGTGAAACGACCCAAACTGGGAGAAGCACTGGGACTGCATCCGCCAAATTTGCAGTTCTCCGGCAAATCGATTCGCTTTGACGTTTATACGATTAAGAAACTTGAAAGGGGAAAAGGGAAAACAGGAAAAACGACCAATAGCGGAGGCTGAGCCACCTGCCCAGATTTCCACTTCTATCGGATAGGGCCATTTATAGCGCTTTCGTCTGAAAAACGAGCGCTTATTGTGAACTCTATTGAAGCAGATCAAACCAATTGCATCTAACGTGTAATAATATTTCAGTTGGACACTTGGCCGGGAGGTGACATATGCACCCGACGCAGTCACAGCTCTTCGCGGATCATTACAACCTACTGGGCCTTATGCGCTGCCTCGAAGCGGAAATTGCCTGCTATGAGGCGAGTCAGCCCTGGGGTGCGCATCTTTCGGTCATTCTGGATATCTTTGATTACATACAATTTTACCCGGAACGCTACCATCATCCTCTTGAGGACGCCCTGTTTGAACGCCTGCTGATCAAACAGGTAAAAAATTCCGACCAGATATGGGCAATTAAGTCGGAGCACAAAACCCTGGAAGCGCTCACTCGCAGGGCCAGTCAACTGTTTACCTCGGTAGCCAACGATAGTGTGGTGCCGGTAGCGGAACTGGTGAGGGTTACCCGGGAGTTTCTCGCCCGACAGATCGATCACATCGATCGCGAAAACCGAATAGTGTATCCGCTACTGGAGAAGTACATCACCCTGGAAGAGTGGGATGAGATAACAGCCCAGGTCGCGCAACGCAAGGACCCACTGTTCAGGCAGGCTGTCATGGATGAATACCGCAATCTCTACGACGCGATCTTGCAGGCGGAAAGCGCCCTGCTGCTCGGGCCCACGGCCCGCGGAATCAAGAAACCTGCCGCCGCGGTTTGAGCGTGTATTAGCTTCGCCAGCGCTGTGCAGCTTCCGCGTCGGTGTTTTTTGCTTCCACCCAATGGCTGCCGTTGGCCGTGAACTCTTTTTTCCAGAAAGGAGCGCGGGTTTTCAGAAAATCCATAATAAATTCGCAGGCCGCAAAGGCTTCCCGGCGGTGGGCGCTGCTGACGCCAACAAAGACAATCTGTTCTTCGGGAAGCAATTTGCCAATTCGGTGAATAATGGTAGCTCCGTCCACTTGCCAGCGTTGTCGGGCCTGTTCGAGAGTTTCTTCCAGCGATTTTTCCGTCATGCCTGGATAGTGTTCCAGCTCCATGGCGGTAATACTTTGCCGATCACTCACATCCCGAACCAGGCCGCAAAAAGTGACGATGGCACCCGGCGAGCGTGAGCGCGCGCGCAGTGCTCGATACTCTTCACCTGAATCAAAATCCTTCTGCTGAATTCGAATCATGTAGTATGCTAGCCGCCGGTTACCGGGGGAAAGAAAGCGATTTCGTCTTGATCTGCTATGGTCGTTTGCATGGTGGCCACGGTCTGATTGACCGCGATCAATAGTTTTTCATCGTGCAGGTTTGTTTTCCAAATCTCGCCCCGTTGGGAGAGCAGTTCGATCAGGTCCTCGACGGTGACAATCTCGCCGTCGCTCAGCTCCAGTTGCTCTTGGGCACAGTTGAGCGCTTCCTTGATCCGAGCGAAGTACCAAATCTTAATCGCCATTTTCAATCCAGGTCACTTAGTTTCAAATTACTTAGTTTCAAATTACTTCGCCTGCCAATCGCCGGATTTGCCACCGGTTTTTTCCAGCAGTTTGATCTCGCCGATAACCATATCTTTATCGACGGCCTTGCACATGTCGTAAACGGTTAGCGCTGCTACGGATGCGGCGGTCAGCGCCTCCATTTCGACTCCGGTTTTTCCGGTGAGTTTGCACGTCGCGGTGATAAGTACACAGTTATTTGAGCTGTCCGGATCCAGGTCGACCTGAATGGAACTGAGCATTAACGGATGGCACAGGGGAATTAAATCCGCGCACTTTTTTGCGGCCTGAATGCCGGCGATGCGGGCAACGGCGAGTACATCGCCTTTTTTGTGTCCGCCGTCCACAATCAAGCGCAGCGTTGTCGCTTGCATGTGGACGCGCGCTTGGGCCCGAGCGAGTCGTTCGGTCACGTCCTTCGCGCCGACGTCCACCATCTGGGCATTGCCTTTCTGGTCGAGGTGGGTCAATTCCGTCATAAGCTTCAAGTGATCGGTTGCTTGGTAGGTATCGGATTCAGGATAACAGAAGTTCCCGTAAACAGCCCTGGTAAACGGACGACAGTTTATCCAGTTCCGCCGTGCTAATGCACTCATCCACCTTGTGGATGGTGGCGTTGATGGGGCCGAATTCAACGACCTGGGCGCCGCTAGGCGCGATAAAGCGCCCATCGGAAGTGCCGCCGCTGGTGGACAGGGCTGGTCGAACACCGGTTTCCGCTGCGATGGCATTGCTGACCGCCGCGGTAAGATCTCCCTGCGGGGTAAGAAAGGGTTGACCGCTGAGCTGCCAATCGATCCCGTAATCGAGCCCGTGCTCGTCGAGAATGGCTTGGGTGCGCTCCCGAAGCTCCGTTTGGGTGACTTCGGTGGAAAACCGAAAATTGCCGAGAACTACGACCTTTCCCGGAATCACGTTGGTGGCACCGGTACCGCCGTTAATATTGGAAAGCTGAAAGCTGGTGGCGGGGAAGTAGTCGTTGCCCCGGTCCCATTCGGCGCTGGTCAATGCGCTCAATGCCGGTGCCAGACGGTGAATGGGATTGTCGGCCAATTGGGGGTAGGCGATATGGCCCTGTTGGCCCTTGACGGTTAGTTCAAAATTGAGTGAACCGCGCCGGCCGTTTTTAACAGTATCGCCGAAGATTTTGTCGCTGGTGGGCTCGCCGATGATGCACCAGTCGATGGTGACGTGTTGCTGTTGTAGCCATTCCATTACTTTTCGCGTGCCATTTTGAGCCGGCCCTTCTTCATCACTGGTGAGCAAAAAGCCGATTCGTCCTGGGTGATCGGCGTGCGTGACGAGAAAGCGTTCGCACGCTGTAATCATGGCGGCCAAGCTGCCTTTCATGTCGGCGGCGCCGCGCCCGGTCAGCACGCCGTCCGCAATTGTTGGTTCGAAAGGCGGAGATTGCCAGTCTTCCAGCGGGCCAGTGGGTACAACATCGGTGTGGCCTGCAAAAACCAATAATGGACCAGCGTCGCCGCGCACGGCCCACAGGTTACTGACTTCGCCGAAGGGCAACATGTGGCAGTGGAACCCCAGAGCCGAAAGGCGTTTTGCGATTACCTCCAGACAGCCGGCATCTTCGGGAGTCACCGATTGGAGGCGGATCAGTTCGCGAGTAAGCGCTAGGGTCGCGGATTCGTTCAAAGTGGAAGCCCGCCCTCAATTATTTGTGTGAAGCTCTTCATTGAGCTCAAAAGTGGTGCGGTTGGTTTTGCATTCCACCGCTCCGGTTTGCGAGTTGCGCCAGAACAACAGGTCCGACTTGCCTGCCAGGTCCCGCGCCTTCACATAGCTGGCGATGTTGCCGTCCATGTCCAGCATGGCAACCTTGGTGCCGGCAGTCACATAAAGGCCGGCTTCCACAATGCAGCGATCACCCAGGGGAATGCCAATGCCGGCGTTGGCGCCGATCAGACATTCCCTGCCCACGCCGTTAATCAGTTTGCCACCGCCGGACAGAGTGCCCATGGTGGAACTGCTGCCGCCCAGATCGGAGCCGGCGCCGATCATGACGCCCGCCGAAATCCGCCCCTCGATCATGCCCGGTCCTTCGGTGCCGGCATTGAAATTGACGAAGCCTTCATGCATCACTGTGGTGCCTTCGCCCAAGTGCGCGCCCAGGCGCACCCGCGCGGTGTGAGCCACGCGTACCCCAGCGGGTACCACGTAGTTGCTCATTTTAGGGAATTTGTCGACACAGGCCACTTCGAGGGTTTCGTCATTCAGCCGCGCTTGCAACTGGCGCTGTGGAAGCTCCTCGATATCGATAGCGCCCAGGTTGGTCCAGGCCACGTTGGGCAACACGGCGAACAGACCGGTCAGGTTGGTGCCGTGAGGTTTCACCAGCCGGTGCGAGAGCAGGTGCAGCTTCAAATAGCCTTCCGGCACACTCGCGGGCGCGGTGTCGTGGGCCAGCAGGGTGGCTACTGTGGGGCGGCGACTGGTTTTAAGTTGTCGCGTCAGGGCAGCCAGCTCCACATTACCCGCTTGGTCCAATGCGCTTGCCAAGGTTTCCAGTGTCCCTTCATTCAGGTTCAGGGCCTGATTGCCCCCGGCATAGTCCAGAGCTTGGCAGACCGCGTCGCAGGTTTGCAGATCCGGTTCCAGGAGGGGCCGGGGATAATACACTTCCAGCCATTCACCTTTGGCATTGAGCGTCCCGATTCCCAAACCGAAGCTATAGAGTTGAGGCATGGTTACTTCCCGTTCTACTGAGTCGATGGAGTATGTGTTTATTCAAATAAGTCGGAATAGGTGTCGGTGTCAAAGCCTACCAGCCGTCGCTTGCCCGTTTCCACCAGGGGCCGCTTGATCAGGGTAGGATTGTCGAGGATCAATTGTACAGCCGATTGTGCATTTAGGGCTGCTTGCTGGTGGGCCCCCAGGTTTTTCCAACTGGTACTGCGCTTATTAATCAGCCGGTCGGAGCCCAAATCGGCCAGCCAGATTCTTACCTGAGCCTCGGTCAGCCCGTCCGCACGAAAATCGTGAAACCGGTAGTCAATTTTCCGTGCGTCGAGCCAGCGGCGGGCCTTCTTGACCGTGTCGCAATTGCGGATGCCGTAAAGAACCGTCATGGCTTGTAGACCGTTTAGACCGTTGAAAAAGCTGACAAGGATACCAGATTCCCTTCCCGTATAAAGCCGAATAGGAGGGCCGCAAAGCACAGTGTGGGGGCCGGGCCGCTGGATCTTGCCCTGCGTTTGGCCGCATTCTTTGCGCTCGCGCACGAAATTTGGCCTCTCAATTTGCGGGCGGCGCCTCCTCTTTCTGGACAGTTCGTTCGGCGCGGCAGTACAATGCCGACACCACGTGACTCGATCGAACGCCGATTCAGGCACCGAAAGCCGATGATTCATCGCCCAATGCCAGGCCCGGTAGGGGAGAGTGCTGTCTTCTGTCCGGCGTGAGGGTCGCGGACGCTTTAGATGTGTAATCTGTCTCGCCTCCCCTTATGACGAAAAAGCTTTGAAGAAGAAGCTATGAGGCTCCCTACAACGAAAGAGTTATGAAAACAGTCAATCAGGATGAAATATTGTGAACGCATTGGAATCACAGCGCTACCAAGTCAGGGCCAGGGAAAGTTTCCGTGTTGTGTTCTGGGGGGAAACCGCGCGCGGCTTTTCCCGCACGGAAGTCGCTCATGCGTTCGCCCGCCGTTTCAACATTAGAAGCCGTCGTCAACTGGCCCACATCTTTTCTGGCAGGGTCATTACTTTGAAGCGCAACCTGACTACCGCCGAGGCCCATCGTTATATTACCGCTATTCAGGAGCTGGGCGGCATCTGCCGCATGGAAAGCGAATACAAGGATTATTTTTCCCAGACCGAGTTCATGGAACGCAAAACGGTCAGCTTTCTCCAAGAGGACTTTAGCTCTGAGTCCTTGAGCTTGCAGCCCAAAGGCTAGGCTAGACTGGGAAGTGGGAAGTGGGAAGTGGGGCCAGCGAGCCGACTTTCCACTCCCCGCTCCGAAACAATCTACTTTCGGGTTTTTTTGGGTCGCTTGCGGTTCGGATAACAATACTGACAGATTTCACAGATGGTGCCATCGCAGCCCCTGGCTGAACAGAATTCGCGCCCGTAATAAATAATCTGCAAGTGCAACCGGTTCCAACTCTCTTCGGGATACAGCCGTTTCAGGTCCTTCTCTGTTTGCACCACGTTTTTGCCGCTGCTCAGCCCCCAGCGCTGTGCCAGGCGATGGATGTGGGTGTCAACGGGAAAAGCGGGCTCGCCAAAGGCCTGGCTCATGACGACGCTGGCGGTTTTGTGGCCGACCCCCGGCAGCGATTCCAGGGCCGCCACGTCCGCCGGCACTTGGCCACGGTATTGCTTCACCAGTATTTTCGACAGCTCGGAAATAGCCTTGGATTTTTGCGGTGAAAGCCCACAGGGGCGGATAATTTCCTGAATTTTTTTTACGGGCACCTTGGCCATTGCTTCCGGGTTATCGGCCAACGCAAACAGCGCTGGCGTAATCTGGTTGACCCGGGTGTCGGTGCACTGCGCCGATAGCAGCACCGCAATTAACAGCGTATAGGGATCTTTATGCTGTAGCGGAATCGGAGGTTCAGGGTATAGCCTGTCGAGCATTTCTCGCACATATGCAGCCCGCTGAAGTTTACCTGGATTTTTGGCAGCCGCGGACGTCGCTACGGTTTTCTTTGACACGCTTGCCACCTTCATAGTGTTAACAAGAAGTCGCGCATTCGTTTAGCGGCGATTAAGCATTCCTCCGGACTTGCCACCAGGGCAATGCGCACATGGTTGTTCCCCGGGTTGGTTCCGTTGGCCTCGCGGGCAATGTAGGAGCCGGGAAGGACGGTAATGTTTTCGCGGCTGTACAGTTGCTGGGTAAAACTCAAGTCGTCAATGGGTGTTTTTAACCAGAGGTAAAAACCGGCTTGTGGCCTTTCAACGCCGGTGGCGGGAGAAAGGATCTCCAAAACTTGCGCGAATTTACGCCGATAAAGCGCTCGATTTTCCCGCACATGTTTTTCGTCCCGCCAGGCGCTGACACTGGCAATTTGGGTGGGTACGCTCATGGCGCAGCCGTGATAGGTACGGTATAGCAGGAAGTCTTTGAGTATGGCCGCGTCTCCGGCTACAAATCCGGAACGCAAGCCCGGAAGGTTAGAGCGCTTGGACAAGCTATGAAATACCAGACAACGGCTAAAGTCAGAGCGACCCATTTCCGCGCACACCTGCAACAATCCCACTGGTGGGTTATCGTCCTCAAAGTAGATTTCCGAATAGCATTCATCGCTGGCGATAATAAAATCGTGGCGGTCCGCCAGCTCGATCAGTTTCCGCAATTGTTCACGCGGGACGACAGCGCCGGAGGGGTTGCCTGGTGAACACAAATAGACCAATTGGCAGCGCTTCCAGCTAGCGTCGCTGACGTTGTCAAAATCGGGTAAATAGCCGTTGTCGGCCGGGCAGTTAATGAATTCCAGATTCGCCCCGGCCAGAAATGCAGCGCCTTCGTAGATTTGATAAAAGGGGTTGGGGGACAATACCAAGGCGTTATTGCCGCCGCTAACAACAGCTTGGGCAATGGCAAACAGCGCCTCGCGGGTGCCGTTGACCGGTAAAACCTGCGTGTCCGGATCAATGCCATTGGTGCCGAGTTGAAATCGTTGTGATAGCCAACTGGCAATCGCCTCGCGCAGTTCCGTCAAGCCTTTGGTGCTGGGATATCTGGAAATTTTATCGAGATTTTGTCGCAGCGCCGCGAGCACAAATTCCGGTGGCGCGTGCTTGGGTTCACCTATCGACAAGGAGATATGCGGCTGATTGCTTGTGGACTTTCCCACCTCTGCTTTCAGTGCATTCAACTTCTCAAAAGGGTAGGCGTGTAGTTTTTTTAGATTTTCGTTCATTTGTCAGTGTCTGTTTCAACTAGGGTGCTGGTAGCTCGTTTGGCCCCGGGTACGGTATTTCAAAACCGCATGAATACATCCCTGTAGCTCCCTCGCTTCGTCCCTGAATC
>JBBDIU010000098.1:0-19389 GCA_040880205.1 Cellvibrionaceae bacterium | reverse complement strand
CCGAAGCGTGCGCTTATCGCAGTGCTGGGCACGCTGCTTGGCGGGATGTTTGCGGTTTTCGCTGTTTTCTTGCGCCATTCGCTGCGGCCTAGGCGAAAAGAAAATTCGCTGTAGCTGTGAGCGATTCGTTGTTGACGTTGAGACGATTCGCTAAGGTATCGGGTCAGACTCGCTTGATATGCGTAAAGCAGCGGCTCTCAACACACCTGCAATATTCGATGGGCGTAATGAGTATGGATCTGACTCTATGAGTTCTTGCTTAATTAAGCATTACAGTATTGGGCGAGTCATAAGCCAATGAAGCTGATTGTCTCCGGTGGCGCCGGTTTCATAGGGTCGGCAGTCGTACGCCAGTACATTGCCGAAACAGATGTAACCGTTATCAACGTAGATTCGCTTACCTACGCTGGAAATATGGACTCGCTCGGCGCGGCACGACACGATCCTCGCCATATGTTTGTACAGCTGGATATCAGGGATCGAACCGCCATTGAACGGCTTTTCCACGAACATCGGCCTAACGCTGTAATGCATTTAGCAGCAGAGTCCCATGTGGACAGATCCATCGAAGGATCAGCGGTGTTCGTAGAGACTAACATCAACGGCACTCACAGCCTCCTGGAAGCTGCCCGTGCATATTGGGGCTCATTGGAAGGGCGGGCTCGTTCCGAATTCAGATTCCACCACATTTCCACGGACGAAGTATACGGTGACCTTGCACCCGAGGAGCCGGCTTTCACGGAAGACACGCCGTATACTCCAAGCTCTCCCTATGCCGCCAGTAAGGCCGCGAGTGATCATTTGGTGCGCGCTTGGCATCGCACCTATGGGATGCCCACCCTCATCACAAATTGCTCCAACAACTACGGTCCTTACCAGTTTCCAGAAAAGCTAATTCCACTCATGATTCTGAACGCCATTGATGGTAAGCATCTACCTGTCTATGGGAAGGGTGACAA
Organism: Cellvibrionaceae bacterium; assembly: GCA_040880205.1. Taxonomy (GTDB): domain Bacteria; phylum Pseudomonadota; class Gammaproteobacteria; order Pseudomonadales; family Cellvibrionaceae; genus WACF01. Next base: position 18,430 of record JBBDIU010000098.1, on the reverse strand, counting down.
CGTTCGTGATTGGTTATTCGTGGAAGACCATGCTCGTGCATTACGTCGAGTGCTGGAGGCGGGTAAGCCGGGCCGTACCTACAATATCGGTGGCGGTGCTGAACGCACTAACCTGGATGTAGTTCATTCAATTTGCGCCTACCTGGACGAAATGGCTCCTTGCGTTGATGGCTCGTACGCAAACCTTATTCAGTTCGTTACTGACCGGCCCGGCCACGACAGGCGATACGCTATTGATGACTCGCGTGTCCGCGAAGAGTTGGGGTGGCAGCCCCAGGAAAGTTTTGAGATGGGGCTGAAGAAGACCATACGTTGGTATCTGGATAACACACAATGGGTAGAGCGTGTGCGATCCGGAGAGTACAGCAAGTGGATGGAAACCAACTACGCTGGTCGGGACGTAGTGCAATGAAGATTTTACTGCTCGGTCGTAACGGGCAGGTGGGTTGGGAGTTGCAACGCGCGCTGGTTCCGCTTGGGTCTGTTACGGCTCTTGCGCGGGACGACAGGGATGGCTTATGCGCCGATCTGGGACAACCGGATCGCTTGGCCGCTACCGTTCGGCATGTGGCGCCGGATGTCATTGTTAATGCCGCCGCTTACACCGCCGTGGACCAAGCGGAAGAAGAGCAGGAAGAGGCGCATGCCATAAATGCCACCGCGCCCAGCGTACTGGCTGCCGAGGCACGCGCCCTGGGCGCCTTGTTGGTACATTACTCCACCGATTACGTTTTCAACGGCAGCGGCGAGCGACCCTGGAACGAAGGGGACAAAACGGCCCCTCTGAACGTCTATGGCTGCAGCAAGCGTGAAGGCGAGCGCGCTGTACAGGAAAGCGGTTGCAGGCACCTGATCTTTCGCACCAGCTGGGTCTACGCCGCCCGCGGCAGAAACTTCATCCGCACCATGCTGCATCTGGCCGCCGAGCGCGACACCCTGAAGGTAATCGGCGATCAATACGGCGCACCGACCGGCGCGGAGCTTATTGCCGACGTCACCGCGCAGGTGCTCGCCCGGCTAGCTGCGAAGCCTGAGAATGGCGGGCTGTACCATCTCGCCGCCGCCGGGGAAACGACCTGGCATGAGTATGCCCGCTTTGTCATTGCCAGGGCGTGTGATGACAACTGGCCTGTTAAGGTGCAAGAAGAAGCCATCGAGAAGGTCAGTACAGGGTTTTTACCCGTAAAGGCCGCACGACCACTCAACTCCCGTTTGGACTGTACGCAGGTGAAGGAGACTTTCGGGATCGTGCTGCCGGACTGGCGCAGCGGCGTTCTGCGCGCCCTTCAAGAGATTCTGGCTTGTGAAGGAAAGGAGGCAATATCGTGAGCCATCGAAAGGGCATCATCCTCGCCGGTGGCAGCGGCACTCGGCTGCATCCAGCCACTCTCGCAATCAGCAAGCAACTGCTTCCGGTCTATGACAAGCCGATGATCTACTACCCGTTGAGCACGCTCATGCTGGCGGGCATTCGGGACATCCTGATCATCTCCACTCCGCAGGACACGCCGCGCTTTGATCAACTGCTTGGCAGCGGCGAGCAATGGGGACTTAATCTGCAGTATGCGGCCCAGCCGTCACCGGACGGTCTGGCCCAGGCATTCGTCATCGGTGAGGACTTCATCGGTAACGACCCGTCCGCGCTGGTACTCGGCGACAACATATTCTATGGCCACCACTTCGACGAATTGCTCGATAACGCCATGGCCCGCGAGGAGGGCGCCTCGGTTTTCGCCTACCACGTCCACGACCCGGAACGCTACGGTGTTGCCGAGTTCGACGCGGACGGCAAGGTGCTCTCGCTCGAGGAGAAGCCCAAGCAGCCGAAATCGAGCTACGCCGTGACCGGCCTTTACTTCTACGACAACGAAGTGGTCGAGATGGCCAAAAACCTCAAACCGTCCGCCCGTGGTGAACTCGAGATCACCGACCTCAATTGCCTCTATATGGACGCCGGCAAACTCAACGTCGAAATCATGGGCCGCGGCTATGCCTGGCTTGATACCGGCACGCATGACTCCCTATTGGATGCCGGCCAGTTCATCGCAACCCTCGAGCAACGCCAGGGCCTCAAAGTCGCCTGTCCGGAAGAGATCGCTTACCGTGCGGGTTGGATCAGCGCCGAACAACTGAACAATCTCGCCCAGCCATTGCTGAAGAACGGTTACGGCCAATATCTCCAGCGCATACTGCAAGATACTGTATTCTGATCAGCACAATAGACCATGCAATTCACACCAACCGCCATCCCCGACGTCATCCTCGTCAAGCCCGACGTGTTCGGCGACGAACGCGGCTTCTTCATGGAAACCTGGCAGCGGCGCAAGTTCGCCGAGGTGGGAATCGACTTCGATTTCGTGCAGGACAATCACAGCCGCTCAGTCAAGGGCACTCTGCGCGGTCTGCACTACCAGCTTCCGCCGCACGCTCAGGGAAAGCTCGTGCGCGTCACCTTGGGCGAGGTTTACGACGTGGCCGTGGACATCCGACGTAGCTCGCCCACCTTCGGGCTATGGGTAGGCGAATACGTATCGGCAGACAACAAGTCCATGCTCTGGATCCCACCGGGCTTTGCCCACGGGTTCTACGTCATGTCCGAGGTTGCCGAATTCCAGTACAAATGCACGGATTACTACAGCCCCGATAGTGAGTGTTCCATCAAGTGGGATGACAGCACCCTCAACATCAGCTGGCCAGACAGTGGACAAAGCCCGTTGATTTCCGCTAAAGACCAGCAAGCTCTGCCATTTTCCCAAGCTATCGTGTTTGAGGGGATCCTATGAAAAGGTTAAAAAGCTGATTTATGGGACGGCAAGACTGCAGAATGTATCGTCGAACGGTTGGGAGTATGCCTTGAAATATAGCGGCCAAATAGTACACCTGTTTGGCTGGGACCAAAAATTTGTCCCGCCTTTTATCGCGTACATACAGGCACACTTCCCTGTAGAAGATCATCATTTCATCATCTATGGTGCCACCCCCGACGGTGAATTGCCCAACAGCAAACATGTCACCCAATACCCGAGCTTGCTTAAAAATCTGAAGCCGCTACTCAGACATATGCGCAGTGCTGGAAAAATCATCCTGCATGGATTGTTTAGTTCTCACATGTACTACGCACTGGCCATGCATCCGTGGTTGTTAAGAAAATGCTACTGGGTGATTTGGGGTGGTGATCTCTATATACATAATGCAGATAGAGATGATTGGCGCCATCGCAAGAATGAATGGCTCAGGCGGTTTATGATTTCACGCTTGGGACATTTCGTTACGTACATAAAGGGTGATTATGAACTGGCTAGACAATGGTACAACGCGCGCGGTAAGTACCATGAATGCATGATGTATCCCAGCAATGTATTTGATCCACAGATTCTGGCGAATACACAGGGAGAAAAAGAGGTTCATTCGGGTCAGAATATCCTAGTTGGAAACTCCGCCGATCCAAGCAATAACCATATTGAAGTACTCGAAAAGCTGCTCCCTTACAAAGGCCAGGATATCAGGATATATGTGCCGTTGTCTTATGGCGATCAGGGTCACGCTCAAAAGGTTATCGAGCAAGGAAGTCAACGGTTTGATGATAAATTTATTCCCATCACGTCTTTTATGAAGTTTGATAAATATCTGCGTTTTCTTGAAAGTATCGACATCGCCATTTTCAACCACAGGCGGCAGCAGGCAATGGGGATCACTATTACCTTATTAGCACTTGGAAAGACGATCTATATGAGGAGTGATGTAAACCAATGGAAGTATCTAACTGAAGTTGGAATGTATTTAAAATCAGTGTCAGAGCTATCCCTTACTTCGCTGTCAGAAAAAGAGGCAATGGAAAATGCCAAGCTAGCTCGATCCTATTTCTCAAAGAAAAGACTTGCTGAGCAACTTTCAGATATTTTTAGGAGTTAGATATGTCTTACCTTTCTCGAGACGCGCTGGTTGATATGGGGTTTAGAGCGGTGGGTAAAAGTATTAAAGTGAGTGATAAGGCGTGTATTTATAATGCGGAAAGAGTCGAGATTGGCGATTACTCTAGAATTGACGATTTCTGTATTATTTCCGGGAATACAACAATTGGTCGTTATTGTCACATTACGCCCATGTGTCTTATTGCCGGTGGAGAGCCGGGCGTGTATCTGGCTGACTTTTGCACATTGGCGTACGGTGTCAAGGTTTTTGCGCAGTCTGATGACTATAGTGGTAAAAGCATGGTTAATTCATTGATTCCAAGAAAATACAAGAATGAATACTTTGCCAAAGTAGAACTGCAGAAACATGTGATAGTCGGAGCATGTTCCGTGATTTTTCCTGGTGTGTCGGTAGGCGAGGGTTGTGCTTTTGGCGCGATGACACTTGTAAATAGGAGTACTGATCCTTGGGGTATTTACAGCGGGGTTCCGGCTAAGCGCATTAAAGAGCGAAAGAAGGATCTTCTTGATCTAGAAAAGCAATTTCTGCGGGAAAAAAGCTGTTGATCCCATTCAACCGCCCTCCATACACCGGGAACGAAGATCAGTATGTCCTCGCAGCCATGAAGAGTGACAAGATCTCCGGTGACGGCCAATACGGTCGACAATGTCAAGCGTGGTTTGAGCGAGAGTTGGGTTGCGCCAAGGCGCTGCTCACGCCGTCCTGCACGCAGGCATTGGAGATGGCTGCGCTATTGATTGAAATACAGCCGGGCGACGAAGTCATTATGCCCAGCTTTACCTTCGTTAGTACCGCTAATGCATTCGTCCTTCGTGGCGCAAACATTGTTTTCGTCGATGTCCGTCCGGAAACAATGAACCTAGACGAAACGCTTATCGAAGCCGCAATTACGTCCAGAACAAAAGCTATTGTCCCCGTTCACTACGCAGGTGTCGCTTGCGAGATGGAAGCAATCATGGATATCGCCCAGCGCCATGGGTTATATGTAATCGAGGACGCCGCACAAGGCATGCTTGCAAGTTATAACGGAGTGCCGCTAGGGACGATTGGCCACCTCGGGGCTTACAGCTTCCACGAAACCAAGAACTACACAAGTGGCGGCGAAGGCGGCCTTCTCATAATCAATGATGATAGCTTCAGCAATCGCGCTGAAATCATTCGGGAGAAGGGTACAAACCGTAGTCAGTTCTTTCGTGGGATGGTAGACAAGTACTCATGGGTGGATGTTGGCAGCAGCTACTTACCAAGTGAGATACAGGCCGCCTACCTTTGGGGCCAGCTGGAAAGGGCAGAGGAAATTGTGGCGGACCGGATAGCGAGCTGGGATGGATATCGAGACGGGTTGAATGATTTGGCAACGCGGAACCTGGTCGAACTCCCGACCGTCCCACCGGCATGTGTACACAACGGCCACATGTTTTACGTTAAGACGTGGGACATGGAGGAGCGGACAGCGCTCCTTTCCCACCTAAGAGCCGACGACGTTTACGCCGTCTTTCATTATGTCCCGTTGCATAGTGCACCGGCGGGCGACCGGTTTTCACGTTTTCACGGTGACGATATTCACACTACCCGTGATAGCGAGCGACTGCTGCGTTTGCCCATGTGGTATGGCATGGATGAACAAACAAGGGCGCAGATCGTGCTGAGTATCCAGACGTTTTACCGCGACCGGTGATCAGCGGTGGACATTCCAATCGGCGGGCGCACAATTGGCTCGTATATGATATCAGTGACCGCTTCCTGCAACGATATTCATGTCATTACCGAGGCACTTTATATGACCTCGGCGCCGGCGAATCGCCTTATCGGGAATTCTTTCTCCAGTATGCAAAGAAATACGTGGCCGTGGACTGGTCGGGCAGCATGCATGCTACCCAAACAGACGTTTTAGCAGACCTCAACGAGGCATTGCCTATCGAATCTGGAGCGGCGGACACGGTTGTATCGCTATCCGTGATGGAGCACCTGTGCGATCCGCAGGTGATGCTGAACGAGGCATTTCGAATCCTGAAACCAGGCGGACGTATCGTGCTTCAGGTGCCATGGCAGTGGTGGATACACGAAGCGCCCCACGACTTCTTCCGCTACACTCCATACGGGCTCCAATATCTTTTCGAGAAAGCGGGCTTTGTAGACTTGATCGTCGAGCCCCAAGCTGGCTATTTCACTACGGCGACGCTCAAATGGAATTACTTCACCCGGCGTTTCGTACGTGGCCCCAAACCACTGCGTTGGTTGACGACCGCCTGCCTTGTCCCGTTCTGGTATATAGGACAGACGATTGCGCCGTGGTTGGACAAACTGGACCGCAACTGGGCACTTGAAGCGTCCGGCTTTTATGTCGTGGCCAGAAAGCCTTGAGTCTTAGAAGTCAGACATTCAGCCCCATTCGCTGGACGACGCTGGCGATGGTCGGTCGCGCTACCTTCAGTATGCCAGTCGTAGACTATATATTCATTACCAAAAAGTTCGGCTACGTAATCATGAATCACGTTCGCTAACAAGGGTTGGCAATATCGTTATCATGCTTCTTCTGGGGCAAGAGTGTTCGTAAGACAGGAAAACCCCGTGTACGAATTTATTAAAATATCTGGCGTCATACTTTCAACTGTTCAAGAGCTAGTATCTAATCCGAAGTTTCTCAGCAAGTCTTTAACCGAAGAAGAGCGAGCCAGTAATCGAAGGTTTGTGAATGATTACTGGTCACGTGAAAAGGTTTATAAGCGTACCCAGAATATTGTGGAGAAAGCGTTTTCGGTCAAAGGGGTTGAAAGTCCTGAGGTGTTAGACGGGACGTATCAGTGACCCTAAAAAACCAAGCCTTGGGCGGAGTAAAATGGACCACCGCCTCGACGCTGATCGTCACCGGACTTCAGTTTGCTCAGCTCTCTATACTCGCACGTTTTCTAGAGCCGGATGATTTTGGTTTGATGGCGATTATGATGGTGGTCATCGGATTTTCTCAGGCATTTCAAGACATGGGTATTAGCCAAGCTATTATACAGCGGCAAAATATAACACACACTCAGTTATCGAGCCTCTATTGGTTAAACATTGCAGCCGGCTTGATTATGTGCCTTTTCGTAATCGCAATTGCTCCGCTGGTAGCAGAAGTATACGATGATTCGCGAATAACAGAATTGATGACCATACTCTCCAGCGTATTTGTTCTCGTAGCAATAGGTAACCAGTACCGAGTGCTGTGCCAGAAGGAGCTGGATTTCCGTACTATGGAAATCATAAACGTGATTGCGGCCATTGCGGCCTTGACGGTTGCCATAACTTTAGCCGTGCAAGACTTTGGGGTGCTTACGCTGGTGGTTGCCATGCTCACTCAAGCTGGATTCGCGAGTGCGCTTTTTCTTTGGGTGGGCTTGCGCCATTATCACAAACCGTCACTCGTGTACCGGCATTCAGAGCTGCAAGGGTTTTTCGGATTTGGCCTGTATCAAATGGGAGAACGCTCAATCAATTACATAAGTGCTAACGCCGACAAGCTGTTGATTGGTAAGCTGGTGGGCATGAGTGCAACGGGTTTTTATAATCTGGCCTGGCGGCTGATTATATTTCCGCTGAGCAGCATCAATCCGATCGTTAATAAAGTTGCGTTCCCGGTTTACTCTAAGGTGCAGAACGATCCCGCAGCACTCGACCGCTATTATAGTTTTAATGTTAAAGCCCTTTCCGCAGTAACCATGCCGCTTTTGGCGTTCTTGCTGTTCTTTTCGCAAGAAGTTGTTCGAGTGATACTTGGCGAAGGATGGGCAGCAACTGCTGAATTGCTACCCGCGCTTGCTTTAGTCGGAATTATGAAAGCATTAGGCAACCCCGGTGGTGCGTTAATTCTCGCTTTGGGACGAGCGGATGTCGGCTTTTGGTGGAACGTAGTCTGGGCTATATCTATCGTGACGGGGTTGACCATTGGTCTACTGATTTCCCCTTCTGCTCACACGGCTGTATACATTCTGCTGGGTCTGTCATTACCGGCGGGATTGGTCTGGCATGCGCTCATCGCAAGAATTGCGAAGGTCGAGTACCGGCCTATCGCGAAGCATATTCTGAAATTATTTGTGGTAGTGATGGGTATCGGCTGGCTAGGATCATTATTTACGGACATTATCGGTCTGAGCCACGCGTTGGTGCGGATTGTGGTAGGCGGAATGACCTGTGCCCTGCTGTACGGGACGTATTTATACCTGTTTGAAAAACCACTGTTTCAAATGCTCAAGAGAAATTCTTAAATGCCTGGAATCTACGGTGTAGCAAACAGCGATGACGTAAAAGCCAACTTGGAAAGTATGGCGCAAGCCATGTACCTATATGACCACTTCATTCAGGACGAACTATACCATGACCAGCATCTTGGCGGTTCCCGTGCGCATACGGGTCAGGTTGGTGAAGTCGCATCACCTACGAGACAGGATGGGAACGCGTTGTGGATTGAAGGCGAGGCCTATAATGTGGGGGACGTTTCCAATGAACTCGGTATTGAGTCAACAACACTTTCCGGCTTGCTATTGGCGGCCGAAAAAAACAACCAGTTAGACCTATGCCTCAACCGCCTCGACGGTTATTTCTGTGTGGCGCTCTACAGCCCAGCAAGTCAGAAGTTAAAACTGATATCAGACCGTTATGGCATGCGATTGCTGTACTGGTATCACAAGAAGGGAGTGTTTGTTTGGGGTAGCGAAGTTAAGGTCATTCTGTCAGTTGACGGCGTAGATAAGGAGCTGGATCCCACCAGTTATGATTGTTTTATGGACCTTGGCTACCTGATGGGTGAGCACACCTGGTTCGAGCACATCAAACTGATCAAACCGGCCACGATTATCGAGTATGATTTGGTGACTGACGAAGTGAGTCAGCATCACTATTGGAAATGGTCGGAGATTAAACCATCCAATCTGACGTTTGACGAAGCCGTCGATGAATTAGGTAAGCGGTTTATTGAGGCCATTCGGCGCCGATTTGACCCAAGCGAACGCATTGGGATTTCACTAAGTGGTGGGCTGGATTCCAGGGCCATCTTTGCAGCCGTTGATTACCTTTATCCGGATTTCAAAGGCTACGCCTATACCTTCGGCATTCCAGGTTGCGGCGACATCAGCATTGCAGAGCGGGTTATTTCGCGCACTAAAAACTGGGAGCACCAGACGTTCTACTTTAGTGCGGATAACTGGTTTGAGCCGCGCAAAGAAAAAATCTGGAATACCGATGGCATGCTGGACATGATGCATATGCATGGGAGCGAGTTCGCATCAGATATTTCTAAAAAGATCGATGTGAATCTAAATGGCTATCTTGGTGATGCAGTTCTAGGTGGAAGCTATTTAGAGGCATATTATTGGAATAATAAATCTATTAATAAGAGTATTTCGGAAAAGTTATATGGCTACCATGCTGAAGGTTACGCTGAGGCGTTTTACGCTATAGATCATTATGACCATTTTTTGTATATGAATCGGGGCAGAAGATTGATTAATTATGGAACAGCAAACGGTCTACCTTGGATCGGTCAGAGAAAGCCATTTTTTGATAATACGTTAATTGAGTTAATATTTAGCCTGCCTGATGAGTACCGTGCACATAATCATTTATACTCCGAGATGTTGCAAAAGTATTATCCAAAATACTTTCGGGATATTCCCTGGCAGCAAACAGGCAAGCCTGCGGCTGTTACAAGTTCATCAACAATTCCTATCAAAGCCTACCGAAAGGTTATTAGAATTCTGAAACTACTAGCCGGCATCAAATCTACAAAAGGATACACGAATTATCCCAAGTGGATACGTGATAAAGAGGTGGAGGAGAAGTTGAGTAGTCTACTGAGCTTCGACGCGGCTGCTTACAAAAGGTTGACTGATGAAAATCTCTCAGCGCGATGGTTGAAGCCACATTTGAGAAACAGTTTAAGAAATTATAGCAACGAGATTCTTCGAAGTGCGACAGTTGAGTTGTATTTTCGCCGAGTGTTCAAGGGTGAATAGGGATTTACGCGTCCTTTTTTACGCTCGACGGCAGCCAAATTATTGTCTGGAGTTTTCGTCCAGCGGCATGGCTTCGCGAGCTCCCGGTTATGCTCATCGATGAATCGACGGATCTCTGCATTCAGTTCGGGCACGCTCGTTACCACGCCCTGGTACAGTGGATGCGCGAGCAGCGCGCGGTCCGGCTCTGGGACTGCGGCTTGGAGATGCACCCGGGGAAGGCTCGGATAATGTACTGCAAGGACAGCAGGAAAACCCAAAATTACGAGCATGTTCATTTCGACTTCCTTGGCTATACCTTTCGGCCAAGGCGCGTGGTTGATCGTAAGGGGCGTATCCGCACGGGGTTTACCCGGACGGTAAGTCGCCAATCAATGACAGCTATGCGGCAGTCGCTGCGGCATTGTGGCCTCCATTTGCGAAGCGAGCTCTCACACGAGCAGCTTGCTGCGTGGCTGGCTCCGCGTGTGCGAGGTTGGATGGCGTACTATTGCCGGTTTCGGGGGGGCGGAGTTCCAGCCAGTGGCGGACGACATCGGAACGGAACGTGTCAACCAGTTTCGTACAATTAGTTGAAAGTTAAGCTGCATTTTCTCTCATGCGGTTTTGCACGGCGGGCATCATCGGGAAGTTCACCGCGTCCTTCGCGCCGTCCTTGAGTTCTTCGGACGTGATTGAATTGATCTTTACGATAAACGGCGGTACAGAGTTCGCCTATTCAGTTTGAATGAAGAGCAGCATCGTCTGGAAAATAGAAATGGCAAATAACATGCACAGTAGACAACCTGAGTTCGTTCTCCCGATAGAATATAAGAAAGCTATTCTGTTCGTACCTTTCTGGAGCATGGCTGGGCATGTGGGGAACAACCGGGTGGATCGTTTTGTGCGGTGGTTGTTTGAAGATGGCTATGAGGTCGTCATCATTCGTGCAGGCGCGATAGAGGCGGTACGGGAGGAGGATTGGGGACGGGAGATTACCGTTGTCGATCGGTTGGGTCTGCACCCCGAAACGGCACCGGGGCAAGCCAAAGTAATATCATCACGTAGGCCCAATAAGGTGCGCCGGGCTCTGGCCTATTGGCTGTTCAATCCTGATCCGGTAGTGGTTTGGGCCAAGGCGGCGGCGCGCCATCCTGAAGTGATTGCTGCCGTGCTAGGAGCGGATTTCATCCTATCGTCCAGTCCACCTGAGTCGGCCCATGTGGGTGCGTGGATATTGTCACAACGAATGAACGTGCCGCACATTATGGACATGCGTGATGGCTGGCTGGACGAGCCTCTCAAGCCGTTGCTGCTTAGCTCGGCGCTACGGCGTTGGCAAGAACGCCGTCTGGAGTCACGTATTGTCGAAGCGGCCGACTCCATCCAGGTTACCTCGGATGTGTGGAAAGAGTTGCTTGATGCACGCTACCCACGGATCGCGCACAAAGTCCATGTCCTGACCAATGGCTACCCTAAGAGCATGCCCGCTATGAAAACTGGGGAACAGAAACGATCCAATAAAGAGTACGTCTTGATACATGCGGGGCGCTTTACGAGCTCACGTAATAGTCAAAAACCCGCCCTTTTGCTGGATCCGCTACTTAGATGCCTACCGTCTCAAGACTGCAAAGGAGTCATTCAGCTCTATGGCAACCTCACGCAGAATGAAGTTTCACTCATCGAACGTTATCGGTCGCGCTTTTCTGAGATTGGATGGCGGTTAGAGTTTCCGGGTGCAGTGCCTAGGTCAAATATGTTGGCGATCATGCAGAAGGCAGATGGATTGTTGTTACTGTCAGCTTCACATGCGGCGCTTCCAAGTAAATTGTTTGAGTATTTGGCAACCGGGCGGCTTATTTTTTACGTGACTGGGCATGACAGCGCTGCAAATAGGTTGCTGGATGCAATTCCACAAGCTATAAATCTGATGAATGCAGACTGCTATAAACTTGATTGGTGTAACTATTCAATGAAAGTGCCTGAGGAATATTGCGAATCGTTTCTGCATACAAGATTCAAGTATATTTTACAAACATGCTTCGCGTAGCTTACTTCTGCTTTACGACAATTCATCTAATTTTACCGGTTGCGCTCTGCCGGTTGCCGTGAAAATTGACTTCTCAACAAACATTGTGGTGCTGCCTGAGCTGATCGGCACGGCCCAAACAAATGGGGCAATGCCGCGAAAGAACAACGTCAGCGTCAGGAAGCTTGGAGTTACCAGCTGTGATGAAGCAGGTGAGCGAAGGATTTGGCGCTGAAGGTATCCCTACGCTAGTGGGTACCGACAGTCGCCTGCTTTCCCGGATATGGATGTTCGCTATCCAAACGTTCTTCGTCGGAATGTTGGTCTTGCCGACTATCTTTCAGCTCCAGCGTGGCGTTGCATTGGCGGTATTGACGGGGGTTGCCACGCCGATGGCCCTTCGCTATTGGCGCGTCCACCACGAAATTCTTTTTCTGTGGTCTGCCACTATGGTGGTGGGTGTGTCCGGTATCGCTTGGGGAGTGATCAACGAGGCCCCAGGGGCATTCCGGGTCTCGACCGTCTATCTCATTTGGCCGGCAGCGTATCTGCTGTTCATTGGTTTGGCTCATGGCTTGCCGGTAATGCGGCGACTGGAATCCGCGCTCTTACTTGGCATTAGCCTCGCCACGGCGATGGTTTTGATTGGCCTGCTGGCGGGTCTCTTGGGTTTTGGCGATATCGTCTATCCGCTGCTTGCCTTTCAGGGTGTCGGGTTTAGCGCCCAAGAGGGATTTGTCGAGTTTCGGACATTTAACCTGACTACGGTGATGTACGGCTTTCCATTTGTTCTCTCTTTAGTTGTGGTACGGCGCGGTGAACTCCGGGGATTGCGAAAAAGTGGTATTTACCTGTTGTTGTTTGCAATTGTTCTGTCTGCTTTGGGATCTGGTCGCCGCGCTTTCTGGCTGATAATGTTGCTAACGCCATTCATTACACTGCCGTTTCTGCAACTATCTTCATGTCGTTTAAGGACGGTGCCATTTTTGTCTTTAACAATTAAGTCTGCTGTACTTGCTACTTCGCTAATAGCAGGTGTCATCGCGGGGATTGGTTTAGACCCGATCGCGCTGGTAGAAGTGTTTTTTGCTGCGTTCCAAGGCCAGGAGGCATCCAGCGGCGCTCGTTATCATCAGGCGAGCTCCTTGTGGGAGGCGTTTACCGAATCGCCGGTAATTGGACATGGCTTGGGGAACACCGTTGATGTCCTCCGTTCTCATGATGCGCCCTGGGCTTATGAGCTGTCTTACTTGGCTTTGTTGATGAATGTTGGTCTTGTTGGATTTCTGATTTATTCAGCCGCAGTGGTTTGGGTGGCGTTAAAAGGAATTGTGCTGTCGAAAAATAATGCAGAATTCGCCAAGCTATTTATTCCCTTGATTACAGCGCTTTGTGCATTTCTGATCTTGAACTCCACAAATCCTTACTTGGGTAAATTCGATTACCTCTGGGTAATCTTTCTCCCTGTCGCACTGATAAATGCCCAACTCACAGATCGGCGCAAAGTATGATTGACATCGTAATTGTAAACTGGAACGCAGGCAGTCAGTTGCATGAATGTGTCGACTCCGTTCTCGTTCAAGAAGAGGATGTCGCGAGTCAAGTAATCGTTGTCGATAATGGTTCCACTGACGGGTCGGTGGACGCCATTGAGGGTTCGCGAAGGGTGGAGATAATGCGCATCGGCGAAAATCTCGGTTTTGCAGCGGCGTGCAACCGGGGCGCGGCGATGGCGCATGCACCCTATTTACTGTTTCTCAATCCCGATACCCGGCTGTTCGCCGGTTCGCTGGCGGCACCGCTGGCGTTTATGGAGCGGCGCGAGAATGGCGATGTAGGGATCTGCGGAGTCCAGTTAGTGGACGAGGAGGACCAAGTCAGCCGAACCTGCGCCCGCTTTCCCACACTGGGCCGGTTGACGGCCGGTGCCTTGGGGTTGGACAAGCTGCCTGGCCTGCGGGGAGCGGGGCTGCGTATGACTGACTGGAATCACGCGGAGACCCGAGCGGTCGATCAGGTTATGGGCGCTTTTTTCCTGATCCGGCGCGATCTCTTTGAGGAGCTAGACGGTTTCGACGAAAGATTCTTCGTCTACTTCGAAGAGGTGGATCTCTCGTTCCGAGCTCGTCAAACGGGCTGGCGAACTATTTACTTTGCGGATGCCCAAGCCTTTCATGCTGGTGGCGGCACTTCCTGGCAAGTCAAAACACACCGGCTGTTCTATTCGCTGCGTAGCCGGCTGTTGTACGGCTTTAAGCACTTTCCACGTTGGCAAAGCTGGTTGCTTGTCGGCGTAACGATTGTGCTTGAGCCCATCGCCCGCACGGTCTGGTGCCTGATGAGGCGGGACGTCAAAGGGGTGCACCAAGCTTGGGCGGCTTACGGCATGCTTTGGCGCGGCATGCGCATGATTATGCGGGGCGAGGGGCGGATTGCTCCGTAGTGGGGCGGCTCGGTATCTTGGGGTGGAGGACATTTTTGGTTTGGTGTTTTTCAGATATTTAGAGCGGAGATAGCGGAATGAGCGCGGAACAGGAAAGCACCGGCCTCGCGGTAAAGGCTGTACACAATAAGGTTGCAGTAATCGATGTCGACGGCACGTTGTACCGCGCTAATACCCTATTTTCATTTTCAGAGTACTTTTGGTATCGCCGTTCTACCATCAAGTGGATTTTCCTAAAGTCTGGATCGACGCTTCCGGGAAAGGCGTTTTTTGAGCTGGTTTCGTTGTTTGGGATCAAGAACGCTCGGAGGAGCCTTGTAATCAAAATGTTCCAAGGGGTTCCACTTTCGGACTTGCAGGCGGCAGCAGCGCTGTACGTAAGTGCTGTATTGCCCAAATTCGAGGTGGGTGAAACCTTTGATCTCGTCCGGCAATTTCAGCGCGAGGGATATGCGATCTACCTGATTTCCGGATCAATTGATCCAATTATTAACGCCGTCGCTGCCCGGGTTGGTGCCGACTGGTGGAGTTCAGCCGAGTTGGAGTCGGTGCTTAACGTTGTCGTTGGTGACCTTCGTAGTGATGTAAGGGGATCTAAATTAGAAGTGCTGAAGCGCCAAAATCCACACGTCACAGAATTTTGCGCAGTCACCGATAACCCGGAAGACCTAGAGCTGATAATCGCATCGAACAGCGCATGGGTAATAACAAAAGCTCGTAAAAGAAGGTGGTGGCGCCGCGTGCTTCCTCGTCATGCCAAGCTAATGGAGTTGCGATGAAGAATTATTATGCGTTCTTGCCGGGCGTTTACTTCATTCGATCCAGATTGCGGACGAAACACGAGGTCATTTCGTGGATTCTCATAAACCCAGTGGTCATTTTGATGTTTTCGTGGCCGGTGTCGGAAATTTCGGTCGCTGGTTTTTGTATCGCTTTCGTTCTCTCTTTCATCGCCTGGCAATCAACTTATGAAATCGGGTACATCGTCAATGATATGCTTACCACCAAGAGTGAACAAAGTCCGACGCTGAGACTGTCACAAGGAGAGCGGGACTACTTTGAGGAAAACTTTTCTCGCATCGTGTTCGGCAAAATCCTTGTCACGCTGCTTGCGTTGGCGGGCGTCTTGTACCTGGATAGCATGGCCAATACAACATTGCACGTCGAACTCTTCGTGATTGCTACCTTGGGCGCATTACTGGCATTCTGGATCCATAATAAGGTCCGGAGCCGTGCAAATATAATTACATACCTATTTTTATCGTCGTTCAAATATCTGTCCATTCCGCTTCTATTCTATGCCGCCACGGATATATATTTGTTTATCCTGACAATAATATTGTCGTTTCCGTTGCTTCGGACGTTAGAGCATGCGTGTAAGGTGAAGTATGGGTTTTCGTGGCTCGCATCGTTTTTTGGATCGTTCGATAGATTTCGGCCGAAGTATTATGGTGTCGTTACATTGCTAGCATTGGGATTGGCTGTTTGGGATGGGTCTCCGGAGCTGCGGATATGGCTGGCAATATCGGCTTATTTTCTCGTCGTGCGATTCGTGGGATTTTTGGCAAGCAGGAGGCTGAAGAGGTCACTGCCCGAATCGTATCGCTGGGACAGTTAGCTGGTTTCTATGCAGAGGTGTCCACTGGGCGGCTCGGGGAGTTGAACCTGCCAGCCCGCTGCCCCAAGCTCGCGTTGGACTTTCCCCAACGAGATGGAAAAACGCTCGATCTTGATCTAGTTTCCGACTCCGAGCAGCCCTCTTAAGCTCGGCATGCTCGTAACTGAGTTGCATACTATGCCCTGCCGCCTGGACTGCCTGCCGAAGGCTCCCAGGCTCCGCGAGCGGATGATGTATCTCGATATGATGGCCTACCTTCCCGATGACATTCTGGCCACGGTCGACCGGGCTAGTATGGCCGTCAGCCTGGAGGCGCGGGTGCCTTTGCTAGACCTTCGACTGGTGGAGTTCGCATGGCGGGTGCCTACCGAGTATAAGAACCGTGACGGTCAGGGGAAGTGGTTGCTACGACAGGTTCTAAACTTTCAAATTATAGACGGTGATGGTTTTTCGCGTGCAGACTATACAGTCCCTTTTCCTGATCGGCTTTGGGCGCACTTATGAAGCTTATTTATTTCGTAACTGAAGACTGGTACTTCTGTTCCCATCGCCTTGGTCTTGCTATTGCCGCGCGTGAGGCGGGCTTTGACGTAACCGTTGTTACCCGCGTTACAGATCATGGTGCGGTAATCCGCGATGCCGGGTTGGGCCTCATTGATATTCACCTTTCCCGCCGCAGTATCAATCCTTTTGCGGAGCTTGGTGTTGTGCTCAGGCTGGCATCAATTTATCGCCGCGAACGCCCGGATGTCGTGCACCACGTGGCACTGAAGCCGGTACTGTACGGGTCCATTGCCGCTCGGCTGGTGGGCCTGGAGCGAGTGGTCAATGCGCTGGCAGGTATGGGGTGGGCGTTTTCGTCCAGCAGTGGGATGGCTGCTTTTTTGAAGCCGATGATCCGCGGGATGCTGCGTCGGCTTCTCTGCCACGGGGAGGTTATCGTCCAGAACGAGGATGACGCGGCACTGGTGCGGCGGTTGGCAGTGGAACACGTCAATTTGATTCAAGGCAGCGGCGTGGATGTCGAGCGATTCCGGCCGGTGGATCGCGATAACCCGGTGCCAGTCGTGATGTTGGTAGCACGGATGATTTGGGACAAGGGCGTCCAGGAATTTGTGGATGCTAGCCGGCAACTGCGGGAGTGGGGTACGCCAGCGCACTTCGTGCTGATTGGTGCGCCAGACGCGGAGAACCGTGCCGGCATTCCCGAGCACGTTTTGCGAGCGTGGCAAACGGAGGGCGTCGTGGAGTGGTGGGGGAAGCGCGACGATATGCCCAGGGTGCTTGAAGGCTGTGATATTGCATGCCTGCCGACTTACTATGGTGAGGGTTTGCCAAAAAGTCTGCTTGAAGCAGCGGCCAGTGGGTTGCCAATCGTTACTACGGATTCGCCTGGTTGCCGTGAGCTAGTGACGGATGGTGATAACGGGCTTTTGATTCCAGTACGTGACGTCCGCGCACTTGCGGATGCGCTGGAAAAGCTGATCGGCGATGAAGCTTTGCGTAAGCGAATGGGAGAGCGTGGCCGTGCGCTGGCGGTCGAGCGGTTTTCTGACCAGTATGTGATTGACGCCACGCTGGAGATCTACCGCAAGCTAGTTCCGCAGGAGCGGGGTATACAGGCGGCTTCCGGGGTTGAAAGTTGATGGCTCTGGGAAGTGCTCTCGGTGGCTAAATAAATTTAGTGATCACGCGTGCGAAACACTGGAAGAGTGCGCGTTCTGGTCAGCGGATACGAGTGGTCAGTTCTCAGTGAGAGTGCGGTCTCCTTTACCTCGCCCTAATCCAGTTGCGATGATGATTGTCAGGTCCATCAACACCCCTCGAATTGCAATATAGTCCGCATCCCAACGCGCAAGCTTGTCGGGGTCGCTCATGTCGACGTCATGGATTTGCGCCCAGCCAGTAATGCCTGGGGTGACCGCGAAAACCCCTATCGCCTCGCGTGCGTTATAGAGCTGATCCTGAACAGGCAGGCCGGGGCGGGGGCCGACCAAACGCAGTTCCCCCTTGAGTAGATTAATCACTTGAGGCAGTTCATCCAGCTTGGTTCGCCGCAGAAATGCTCCTGCGGTAGTGATGGAGGCGGAAGAGACTTCATGTGTGCCGGCTTGACGCGTGCCCACCGCCATGGTGCGGAATTTGTAGCAGGTGAATATTCGTCCGTGCTTGCCCACACGTTCTTGAGCGAATATGGCGGGGCCGGAGCTGCTTATCCTGATCCAGGCGGCAATGATCAGCAGTAACCACCAGAAGCCGATCAGGATCGTCAATGCGAAGCCATAGTCAATCAGCGCGGAAAAAGCTTTGTAATACGGGTTATCGTCCACATTACTCGCGACCACATGTTGTGTCCCGCTGCCTGCGGCATTGGTTAGCATGGCGTCAAGAACGCAATCCACATGAACAGTGGGTTTGAGTGCCGCCAGGGGCTTGAA
>JBBDIU010000097.1:0-19422 GCA_040880205.1 Cellvibrionaceae bacterium | reverse complement strand
CTGCGGGCAGCAAAGCTGCCCAAAATGGCTCCCGGCAATTTTGTGGCAAGCGAGGACGGTGACAAATCGTCACCCACCGCAAAATGCTGGAAAGCCCGGTAGTCCTGCATTGCAGTTGTATTCCGAGCGTTTTGGTGAAATATTCGGGCTAGGACCGATCACCTCCGCCTCGCATGATCGAAGTCACCGAACCATTCTAGGGAGCCTCTATAACGCTTGATTCTCTCTTGTTTTTTCAAACGGATCAGTATTTTTAGACCAAGTTCGACTGCTTCTTTCTTGGTTTTCAAGCCAGTCGCCTTCAGGGTCTCCGCCACTAGTCTGTCGTCGATCTCAATATCGCCGGGCATAAGCCAAGTCCTTGAGTCGTCTATCCGTCAGGCCGCGTCCAGCTTGATTTTATGCACATTGTTAAGCTTCACGGTCTTTTTCGCTCGCCAAAGATCGCAGGCATCCTGCATTGCAAGCCAGCTTTCCGGGCTGCGCCCCAAGGCTTTGGATAATCGCAGTGCCATTTCGGGACTGATCCCGCTTTGCTGTTTCAGAATTCGATTCAGTGTCGACGGAGAAACGTCCAACTGCGCCGCCAAATAACGGCAACTCAAACCGAAAGGCTCCATATAGGTCGACAGGATAAACT
This sequence comes from Cellvibrionaceae bacterium, assembly GCA_040880205.1. GTDB lineage: Bacteria > Pseudomonadota > Gammaproteobacteria > Pseudomonadales > Cellvibrionaceae > WACF01. The sequence goes on along the minus strand of JBBDIU010000097.1, from coordinate 18,782 downwards.
CGCCAGGATGCGGAGGGTTATGTATGGCCATCGGTGATAGTCCTCATAATTCCCTATAGAGATTGCCATTGAGTCACTACTGGGTCGCGTCGCGCAACCCGAGGTGGTCCACGAAAGGTTTGAAATCCCTATCCGAGAAAAGCAGGGGAATGCTACGCTCGATACAGAAGGAAGCAATTATCACGTCGGCTGTTTTGCGAACAGTGATGCCTTTTTTGCGCAGCTTGCGGAAGTTTTCGGCACTGCGTATTGCCATATTCTTGCCTAGCAAACTGAATATGCTCAGTTCTTCAAGCAAGCGTTTTGCAATCCGGTAATCCTTGTCGCTCCTAAAGCCTTGAAGAACTTCGGTGAGGATCAGATCCCCAACACCAATCGCGCGCAATCCCAACGCCTCATCCAGGAAATCAGCCTCTCGAGAACCGTTCCCGCTGAAATAATCGATCCAAACGCTGGAGTCGACCAGGATCACGAAGCCCGTCTCATATCATCGAGGTCACCGGACCACTCCAGTTTTCCTCTATAACGCTTGATTCCCTCTTGTTTTTTCAAGCGGATCAAGGCTTTCAGACCAAGTTCAACAGCTTCCTTCTTGGTTTTCAGCCCGGTGGCCTTGAGTGCGTCCTCCATTAGCTTGTCGTCTATCTCGATGTTGGTGCGCATGGACCCTGCCCTCCACACTGCGATGTGTATGAAATCCACATTTTATACACATAAAGGGGAAGCGTCAATGTGAATTCTCCCCTGTCGCCATTTTTTGCGAGGAATTGACTATACTGTATGCATAGACAGCTACGCAAGTGTCGGAGCTTGAGGTGCTGGCCACGTGACCGAATATGCCGAATTGCACACCATCAGCAACTTTTCCTTTCTCAGGGGAGCTTCCCACCCGAAGGAGCTGGTGCTGCGCGCCGCCCAGTTGGGCTACCGGGCCATTGCCATTACCGATGAGTGCTCCTACGCCGGGATTGTGAAAGCCCATATGGCCGCCAAGGAGGCTGAACAGGCTGGCGCGCCCATTAAGCTGATTGTCGGCAGTGAATTTACTATTCAAACCAAGGATGAGGGGCAAACCATTCATCTGGTTTTACTCTGCCCCAACCGCAGCGCCTATTCGGAAGTATCGGCCCTGATTTCCCGCGCCCGGCGCCGCAGTGAAAAGGGCCATTATCGCTTACACCTACACGACCTACAGTTTGGTACCCAGCACTGTTTGGCCATCTGGTTGCCAACTCCAACGGCAAACCCCGCGCAACAAGCGCTTCATGCCCAACCGCTGACCGGTTTTTTTAAAGACCGTTTATGGCTTGGAACCGAGCTGCTGCAAAACGATGACGATCAACAGCATTATCTGTACTGCCAACAACTGGCCGACGAATACAACCTGCCCATGGTGGCCTGCAACAATGTGCATATGCACGAATCGGGTCGCAAACCGTTGCAGGATGTGTTGACGGGCATTCGCCTGGGCACACCTGTGCAGGACCTCGGCCAGCGGCGGCAAACCAACGGTGAAACCTATCTGCGCCCTGTCGAATACCTGCAAACTATTTACCCCCAAGCCCTGCTGGACGAAGCCTGCCACATTGCCGACTGCTGCCACTTCAGTCTGGACGAACTGCGCTACGAGTACCCGGAAGAACTGGTTCCGCCGGACAAGACCGCCAGCGTCTATTTGCGGGAATTGGTTATGGCCGGTGCCAGGCAGCGCTGGCCGAAGGGAGTCGCGCCACATTTACTGGAACAGATCGAAAAAGAACTGGGGCTTATTGGCGAGCTGAAGTACGAGCACTATTTCTTGACCGTTTACGACCTAGTGCAATTTGCCCGGCGCCAGGCGATTTTGTGCCAGGGGCGCGGCTCGGCGGCCAACTCCATTGTGTGTTATTGCCTGTTTATTACCGAAGTGAATCCAGCACAAAGTCAGCTGCTGTTTGAGCGTTTTATCAGCAAGGAACGCGACGAGCCGCCCGACATCGACGTGGACTTTGAGCACGAACGCCGCGAGGAAGTGATTCAGTACATTTACGACAAGTATTCCCGGAAACGGGCGGCGTTAACGGCAACAGTTATTACCTATCGGCGCCGCAGCGCGGTGCGCGACGTGGGCAAGGCGTTGGGGCTGGATGATATCCTGATCGACAAACTCTCCAAAAGTCTGGCCTGGTGGGACCGTTCCGATCAACTACAGGCAGAATTTAAAGCGGCGGGACTTTATTATAACGGAAAGTCTTATAATGGAAAGCCCCATTACGGCAAGCTCGCCAAGCAGTTTTTATATCTGGTCAATGAGATACTCGGCTTTCCCCGCCACCTTTCCCAGCATGTGGGCGGCTTTTTGATTGCCCGCAGTCCCATCAGCACCCTGGTGCCCATTGAAAATGCCGCCATGCCGGATCGCACCATTATTCAGTGGGACAAAACCGACATTGAATCCCTCGGCCTGCTGAAAGTGGATGTGTTGGCGCTCGGCATGCTCACCGCCATTCGCAAAACGCTGGAACTCATTAACACCACTATTAAAAAGCCGATCACCATGGCGGACATCCCGCCGGAAGATCCCAAGACTTACGACATGCTCTGTCGTGGCGACAGCGTGGGCGTGTTTCAGGTGGAATCTCGCGCGCAAATGACCATGCTGCCGCGCTTGAAGCCGCGCAGCTATTACGATCTCGTCATTCAGATTGCCATTATCCGCCCCGGCCCCATTCAAGGGGATATGGTGCACCCCTTTTTGCGCCGGCGTAATGGCGAGGAGGAAGCGGATTATTTCAGTGAAGAACTGAAACCGGTGCTGGAGCGGACCCTGGGCATTCCCATTTTTCAGGAACAGGTGATTAAAATCGCCATGGTGGCGGCGGGCTTTTCCGGCGGCGAGGCGGACGCGCTGCGCCGCGCCATGGCCAGTTGGGGGCGCAACGGGGACCTCAGCCATTTCAAGGACAAACTGGTGAACGGCATGTTGGCCCGCGGCTATGATCGCGACTTTGCCGAACGTATTTTTCGGCAAATACAAGGTTTTGGCGAATACGGCTTTCCCGAATCCCACTCCGCCAGCTTCGCCCTGCTCGCCTATGTGTCCGCCTGGTTAAAATGCCATTACCCGGCGGCTTTTTACTGCGGCCTGCTGAACAGCCTGCCCATGGGTTTTTATTCCGCCTCGCAACTGATTCAGGACGCCAGACGACACAAGGTTGAGGTCTTGCCCATTGATGTAGCCCACAGCGATTGGGACCATACTTTGCATCACCACAACGACAACCCGGTATTGGAAAGTTGGCCGGCCATTCGTTTGGGTTTTCGATTAATCAAAAGCTTTAACCAGGCCGCCGCCGAACGATTAATGGCGGCCCGGCAAGTAAAATATTTTACCAGCGGCCACGACTTGGGCTTGCGTGCCCAACTCAACCAACTGGAATTATCCAATCTGGTAGCTGCCGATGCCTTGCGTTCCATCAGCGGTCACCGCCATCAGGCTCACTGGAATACCCAACGCATTGCACCGCCGACGCCGCTACTGGGTTTAAGCGACCGCCATGGAAAGTCCCCCGTGGAATTGCCAGCGCCCAGCGCCGAAGCCACCACGATCATGGATTACCACAGCACCAGCCTCACCTTGAACCAGCACCCGATGGCTTTGTTGCGAAAAGATAAGCGCTTTAACCGCTGCCGCCGGGCGATTGATCTGTATCAGCTCAATTCCGGGCGTTTTGTCCGCGTCGCGGGTCTGGTGACCGGTCGACAGCGCCCTGGCACGGCGTCCGGCGTGATATTTATGACATTGGAAGACGAGACCGGCAATATTAATGTGGTCGTGTGGCGGAATTTGCAGGAGCGTTTTCGTCAGGTGGTGTTAACCGCGCAGTTGGTGTTGGTAAAAGGCGTGGTGGAGCGGGAAGACTCCGTGGTGCATGTGGTAGCGGGGGAGATGATTGATTGTAGTGAGGCGTTGGTGGATTTAAGTGTTAAATCGAGGGATTTTCACTAGTCAGGGAATGGTGAAGGGTGAATGGTGAATGGTGAATGGTGAATGGTGAATGGTGTTGTAATTGCTTTTCGTGAAACGACCACCGAAAAATTATAAATTTTCGGGGCCGTCTTGTTTGAATTATTAAAGGGCAACTTGGCAGATGGATATGCTGAAGCAGGTGAAACTCAACAAGCTATTTTCCGCGTCATAGTCCATGGCTGCGGCGGTGTAGGGGTTGCGGTGCTTTGATTGATTTATCACGGTTTGCGCGGATGAATCACCAGCCTCCATGAGCTCCAATTTTAGACGCAGCAGGGAATACATTCCGCTTAAATCGTGCGTTCTGCCGATGTAGTTGGCCACGTCGGGGTAGGTAACGGATTTTAGCCAGGACTTTCCGCCTAGGTTGTACAAGCTGGGGGGGAAGATTCCATCATCCGTTTCGATATCGGATTTGCTTTGCGTTTCGCGGTGAAACTCCGGTGCACTTTTTTTGCTGAGAGCCATTAAGGGCTGAGTGAAGCTTGTGTAGTAGGCGTTCACGGTGGCGTTTTCCTGCAAGGTGGCCGATGTTAACCAACGGATGAGCAGCGGCTTTTGTTCCAATCCCGGGAATTGCATGCCGGGAAAAACAAGATAGCGCATCTCGCCGGCAAACGCCTCGCCAATGTCCAGTTCGTCGCGTTTTGGCGCTTGTAAAATCGCGTTGACCATTTGCATTTGTGTCGGGTTCAGCGTTTCCATGCTCAGCAGCTCGGCCAGATACTGCAAGTTTGTCCACAATCCGGCCACGGCTACCATTTTGGCAATGAGATTGTCGCCTTCGCTCAACAGCAATTTCCAAAAGTCGGTCTCTTTTTGTAGCTCCAGGAGGAAGTCAGTTGTTCCTGACTTTAGGTAAGTGTCCGCCAGTTTTAGCTTACTGAGCTGCATGTAGAGTCCATAGGACGGCATTTGCGAGGAGAAATCCAGGCCCTGAACTTCCTGAAATTGATTCTGCCGACGAATTTGCTCGTAACGTGTAAGCATCAGTGACAGACGTTCCCCGTTTAGCGGAGTCTCTTGCAACTGGGCGATCAGTTGCCCGAAACAACCCAGTTCCCGTCGCGCGTTACAGGAAGCCGCGCTGTATTCCGCTTGCCATTCGCGATCCGGCGTTGCTTCGCCGAAAAGGCGTTGGTGTTCTGCTTGGTTCAGGTTTACGGCTTCGCCACGTTGGTGTTTGGCCCAAAACAAGGCCACCATTTCGCGCCCGACCTCGAAGGCATCCCGATCAGACGCAGCCGGAAGGCCGCGCAGGCCCACCATGGCGTTATCGACCAGTTCGACCGGATTTGCCAGCTCGCCCATGCGCTCCAAATCCGGGTGCAAGGTCTCATCGAACAGGGAAATATTGGCGATCAGGGTCGCTGCTACAACAAGCCCCAACAGGATAAGCCCGTGCATGGCCAGGCGCTTTGTGGTTTCAATAGTCAGTTTCATAGTTGGTTACCTTCGTTTTCATTCGTTTCCCCAAACTGCTTCACTCACTGTTGCAGGTACCACCCATTCGCGCCTGAACAAAACCTCGGTATAAGCTGAGTTCCTACGGATTGGCGTGTTGCGGACCTCCGGCACTTGCTAAACTCATCAGATGACGGAAAGCAGCAACACATACAGCAGCGGCAATTTGACCGTGGACGCCAATCTGGGTCGGATTACCTGCGTCCGGGGTAGAAGCCTGCGACTGGGCCCAGTTAACATGAAGGTTTTGCAGACCTTGGTGAGCCGGCCCGGGGAGGTGGTCAGCCGGGCGGAGCTGTTCGAACGGATCTGGAAGAATCAGGTGGTCAGTGACGATACCCTGACGCGCTGCATTTCCGATATCCGCAGCCAGCTCAATAATACCTTTGGCCAGGCAGCCTATATCGAGACCCTGCCCAAACGAGGTTATCGCTGGACACTGGACGATAAGAACGACGGATTATCGGCGGTTAGCGAGGATTCGAGGACGGCTGGTCCGAGGGAAGGTCGAGTTCGCCATGGCCGGTGGCGCCGAGTTCTGGCGCTGGGCGCCGTGTACGCCGTGGCCTTAATTCTTCTCGCCACCGCCGTTGCTTGGGTTGTGGATCAGGCGGCCCAGCCTCGGCCAATCCGGCTCGCGGTTTTTCCGACAGAAAGTCCCGATCCCGATTCAAGCGCTTTGGCCCGGCAAGTCAGCGCTGTGCTGTCCGCTCGTTTATTGGGGGTCGATGGCCTACAGGTACTGGCGAAAAGCGCCGTGGATAGCAGGCCCCAGAATCCCTTTCCCTATTTCTTTTATGAGTTTGATGCCCGCTGGGTAGTGGAAAGTCAAATAAGGCGGAGCGATGAACATCTTCGAGTGACTGTTAGCCTGGTGGATGCCCGCACCGGTGTGGTGAGCTTCATGAAAACAGCGGATCTCGACGCAAACAGGGTGGAGGCATCAATCAGCAGCGTCGTAGCGGATATTCAAGTCCATCTAAATACGACGGGGTCTCTGTAAATCTCGCGTCAATCGGGCAGACAAGAGGATAGTCGGGCGGGCAGCCAGCACGGATAATTGTGATTCCCGTTACACCCCTTACCTCTTTGATGTCGAAAAGCTGAAATCTGAATTGGGCTTTTCTCGCCTGTGGGAATAGTTGCGCCTCACAAAGCAAGCTGACGCGCGTTATTAGACATTGTCTAGGGAAACCCTTAGTATCCGCGCTCAGGGGCTGATCTCAGCTTCCCGTCGAATCTACTTCAACAATAAAATATCCAAACTCATTATTGCGTAGGAACTAACATGAAGAATAAGAATGCACAGCTATTTGCATCTCTACTACTCGCGGTTTCCAGCAACGCGTTGTATGCCCAAGTGTACGTCTCGGGAACAGTCGGTCCAACTGCAATAGACGACTCGATTTTCAAAGATACTACAGGCCTGAGACTTTCCGGAGGCTACCACTTGATGGACAATTTGGCTATCGACCTGTCCTATGTCAACCTCGGAGAATTTGAGCTCAATAGCCGCGGGCTTGCACAGGTAAATGCCGTGTTAGCCGGTTCCGGTATAACAGTGACCGACGCCTCGAGCGAAGTTGATGGTTATGAACTTGCTCTGGTCGGAAATTTTCCGTTGTCGAACGCTTTCTCGCTCTTCGGGCGGATCGGTAATTTTTTCTGGGACGCGGACCTGGATATCTCTCATACCAACAACGGCCTCGGTGGCATGTTCATTCCCCGGGATACGGACGGCGCCGACCTTTCCCTAGGCCTCGGCGTGGAGGTAAAACTCGGTGAAACAGTAAGTCTCACGGCGGAATATACCCAATACACCATAGAAGATGGTGATATCCACCTTCTGGGTGCTGGAGTTAAGGCCAGATTCTAAAGAGACACAAGGTACGGCGGCGAACCATGGTCCATAAGGTCTTAAAAAGGTGGTAAAGGTATTTCGACGTCGGCCTTTGCCCACGCTACTTCAAATCTGTCTTGTACCGATTCAGCTTCTTGGCGTTTGTCCTGGGCTTTTAGAGTTTGCGCCAGGCCGTATAGCGCCCAACCATTTTCTTGCAACAATTCCAGGTCTTCACGGAACACTTGCTCCGCTTGCGCGTATTGTCCGGCTTCCAAATAGGCTTGGCCGAGGTATAAGCGGGTAGAATGCATCCAATCCGGTGGTTCCATGTAGCGCAATTGGTCCTGGATCACTACCGCGGCTTGAAATGCCGCAATCGCTTCATCGAAGTTGCCGCGAGCGGATGCGATTTCGCCTTGCAAACGGTACTCCGCGATCTGTAACAAATCAGTGGCCGCGTTTACCGAGGCGCGTTGATTTTTGACTATCTCGTTCGCTGCCGCGGACTTCAACTCAGCGAGTTCACTTTCGGCTGCGGCGACATTGTCCTGCGCCAGATTGTCCTGCGCCAGATAGGCGCTACCGCGAGCGGCATGCTGAATGCCTCTAAGGTAGGGCTGGGATTCGGGCGGAAGCGGAAGCGCCAGAATATCCTGCCAGCGGCCAAAGGCTTGTAAGGTCATGATGTAAACCGCCGGCGTTCGCAAGGAGGCGCCATCATCCAGGCGCTCTTGCGAAACCGATTGCGCCATATCCTTAGCCAACGTGATCGCACGCTCGGAATTGCCTTGCAACAAACTGCCCCATTGAATGAAGTTGCGCGCATGACCGCCGTGAATCCGCGCGGACAATCCGTAGGTCGCACCGAATGGCAGCGGCCGATCGCCCCACTGCTCCACAAAATAAGCATCCGCGGCTAGCGAGCGTTCGTTGGTGGTAATCGCGTCATCGTAACGGCCCACCCGCATGTAAATGTGGCCAGGCATGTGCACCATATGGCCCGCACGGGGCGTTAGCGATTCCAAACGGTCCGCCGACACTTCGGCGCGCTCCGGCTCGTGAGAGTTTTCGAGCAAATGAATATGCAAATGATTCAGGCCCGGATGGTTTGGATTGCGTTCCATGCCCTGTTCCAAAATTGCGAGTGCGTCGCCGGCAAGGCCAATGGGACTTCCATCGTCCTGCGAAAAATAATTCCACGGTGATGCCATCATAATGGCGTCCGCCGCCAGAAAGGCCGCTTCCAGATCAGCGGGATATTGGTCGATGAGTTCTTGCGTCGCCTCGATAAAAGCCTGGGAGCGATCCGCCTGCCGGGGGTAGTGATCGGTATCGAACAACACGGCAAGCGCGTCGATCAGCGCGACTACCACCGGCTCCAAACCTTGTGCCTTGGCCTTTGCCTGCGCAATCGCTGCTTTACCCGCACCCATCGGGTCATCGGGTGCGCGACCGTAGCGGCTGTTGGGGTTGGGAGCGATGGCCAGTGCCCGACCCCAGTGGATCATGGGATTATCCGGGTCAAAACACAGGGCGGCGTCGAAGGAGGCCAGGGCTTCGGGGAAATAGTAGCTGTAGGTCAAGCGCAGGCCCTGATCAAAAAAGGCCTGGGCCTGCCGTGATCCCGTATTAACCGATCGGCTGTACTCGCCAGTATTGGGAACGAGCACTGCTTTCTCCTCGGCACAGCTTGCGGCGGCGTCGCTCACATTGATGTTTTCCACAGCGCCATTACAAGCCACCAAAAGGCAGGATATTGCGATGGCGATCAACTGCCGGGTGCGGGCGTTCCGCTCATTGGGCTGCATGGTGTCTCCAAAGGTCTGTGGGCCTACTCACGTATCTTCCGCACCGGGCAGACAGTGTGCAAACTCCTGCACAAATCCCAGTGCTTACGACCCCGCGCCCGGGAATTGGTCGAAGTCTGCAATATAACATTGGATAGGGGTGGATATTTGTGTAATCTCGACCGACGACTTCTGACACAGCATAACGCCCCCGGAGCCCCGATGAAATCATCCAGTTCACCCTACTTTGCATTCGGCGTTTCCGCCCTGTTCGCTAGCGCCGTATTCTCCCAGAGTTGGACAGATGACTATCCGCCGGAACACAACCACGGCCAGGACCCCTACCAGTCGGTTTTGAACTGGTTGAAACCCTTTGCGGAACCCGGCTATGTGTGGGGATCGCATCCGGGTATTTTCGTGGAATCGCCGGACCGTATATTCATCATTCAACGCGGTGAGTTGCATGTACCCGATCCCAGGCCGTCGGGATTTGGCGACTTTTATGGATCGGTGGAAGGATTGAATGCGCTGAGACCGATGAACGGCCGGACGATGCGCAATGTCATTTTCATTGTCAACGGCGACGGCGAACTTATCGAAACCTGGAACCGGTGGGATTATCTGTTTGCCGACACAGCGGGGCCTCACAAAATTGCCATCAACCCCTACGACCCTGAACGCAAGGTGTGGGTGGTCAATGATGCGCGACACCAGATTCACGCATTCAGTAACGACGGCAGCGAACTGGTGATGTCGCTGGGCACCTGGAACGAGTCCGCCGAGGATGAAACCCACCTGGGGCGCCCCCAGGACATTGCCTTTATGCGCGGCGGCAGCATCGTGGTGGCCGATGGCCTGGATAATTCCCGCGTGATCAAGTTCGATAAGGATGGAAAATTTCTAACGGCCTGGGGTAGCAAGGGGACTGCCGACGGACAGTTTGATGCGGTCCATGGCATTGCGACCGACAAGAAGGATCGCGTTTATGTGGCCGACCGAAGGAATGATCGCATCCAGGTGTTTGACAAAGACGGTAAGCACCTCGCCACCTGGCCGGGCCTGAATTTTCCCAACCACATTGTGATCACTGAAAACCAGGACGTCTGGGTGGCCGACAATCAACCGGTGCGGCTGATAAAGTTCAACACCGACGGCGAACGCCTCTACTCCTGGGATGCCCACGGCAGGGGACCGGGACAGTTCGAGGAGCTGCACGAGTTTGGTGTTGACAGCAATGGCGATTGGTACGGGGCCGACAATATTCTGGGGCGCTCACTCAAGTTCACCCCCAAGGCCGATTCGGATCCCGAGCGACTGATGCAGCGGCCCGTTCCGCTCATGTAACGGGGCGCCTCTCACCTGCCTTGGCCAGAGCCAAGGGAACTGCGAAGCTCTTCTTGGTCTTGACCTGCAAGACTTTCGGCGGCCAGCGACAAGTTAAAGGAGAATTCCGTCCATTGACCCGGTTCGCTTTCCACCTTCAGTTCATTGCCGTGATTCCTGATGATGGTATGGCAGATACTGAGGCCGAGGCCCATGCCCTCGCCCACATCCTTGGTAGTATAGAAAGGCTCGAATACACGCGATTGCAATTCGGGATCTATGCCGGGGCCGTTATCCCACACACTGACAAGTAGTTTGCCATTCATCGCTTTCGCGGTTATTTTTAATTGCGGTGCTCGGTCTTCAGTCAGCTCTTTCAACACTTTGGCGCAATTGCGCAGCAGATTAACAAGCACCTGTACGATGTGGCCCTCCGACCCCAGGACCAGATCATCATCGTCGAGTTGGGTCTCCGCGACTATGGGATTTAAGTCATGGCGGGTAAAGCGCAGGGCCAGTTTGACGGCTTCGCCGAAATGGAAGGCTTTCTGTTTGTCGATTTCCGACGGATAGGCAAAGGTTTCCAGGTCCGCAACAATACGGTTGACCCGCTGCACACCTTCCTCTACGTCGTGCAGCATGTCGGCCATTTCTTCATTGTTGCTGATTTCTTTTTCCGATTTCAGCAAGTGCAAGGCAGTTAAGGTATAACTTAGTGGATTTTGCACCTCGTGCAGAAGCCCGGCGGCCATGCTACCCAGCCCCACCAATTTTTTCTCATGAAGAATTTGCGCTTGGGCTTTCTGTAACAAGGACAGGGTATTGGTCAACTGCTCGTTGGTCTGCACCAGGTTTTTTTCAAGTTCTGCTTGTCGGTATAGGTTCTGCAAACGGGTTCTAACCTCGATGCTGCTAAAGGGCTTGGTAAGAAAGTCGTTGGCACCGTTTTCCAGCGCCTCGATTTTTGCCGCTTCGTCGACACGCGCGGTCAACAGAACGATCTTGGTCCGTCGAGTCGCCTCGTCTTCCTTGAGTCGGCGACACACTTCCAGCCCATCCATGGTGGGAAGCATCAGGTCCAACAACATCAACTCTGGCTTCGTCTCTATTGCAATCCGCAGCGCAAGCCCGCCATCGTTAGCCATGGAAATACGGTAACTGTCACTTAACAGCTCCGCCAAATAGCCGCGCATTCCCGGTTCATCATCGACTATTAAAAGCAATGGCAGTTCGCTATTTTCTGCCTCATACCTGGATTCCGCTTGCGGCAGAAAACTGTCGCCCACGGCGTGGGCTGAGAGCTGCGCTTCCCGATTGATATGTTCCAGTGGATCGGGAATCGCGGAATAGAATGGGTCCGATTGGTGGAGGTCGGCGACGCCGTCACTCACATGCACATTATTATCGGCGTCGAAATCGAGCCGCGGTCGGGCGGCTTCCCGCATCAAATCTGAATGCCAATATTCCGGGCTTTCGTACGCCCGCTTCTCCGCCAGCGGAAAGCGCAAGTGCATACTGGTACCTCGACCCAGCTTGCTGCTGACGCTGATTTCACCGCCCTGCTTTTCCGTAAGCTCTTTAACCAAGGCGAGGCCAATGCCGGTCCCCTGATACTTGCGAGTGCTCGACGCATCTACTTGATGGAAACGATCAAAAATATAGGGCAATTCACGGGCTGGAATTCCGACGCCGGTATCCTCCACGGTAATAGTTACCTGATCGCACTCTACCTTGCTGCTAACGCTGATTGTGCCACCATTTTCGGTGAACTTACTGGCATTACTGAGGAGGTTGATAAAGATACGCTCGAAGGCCGGCTGATCCCCCACCACGGTGATATCCTCCTGGCACAGGTGTTTTTCCACCGACACTCCTTTAAGCCGCGCGTAGTGGGAAACCGCTTCCACTTGCGTTTCCAACAACTGGTTCAGCTTCAGAGGTTGAAGTTCAAGAGCCTGTTTACCCTCTTCAAGGCGAATAAGGTCCAGCAGATCGTTCACCAGTTTCAGCAACCGCATGCCATTGAGGTTAGCCATGGTCAGAAACGAACGAACTTGAGGCGAAAGCTCCTTGGAGCTCATCAGGTCTTGCAGCGGCGCCAGTATAAGCCCCAATGGCGTACGTAGTTCGTGGCTGATATTGGCGAAAAACTGCGACTTCAACTTGTCTAACTGGCTGAGTTCGTGATAATTGCTTTCCAACTCAAAACCCAACCGAAACTCGTTGTAACGCCGGCGATTGGAAAAGAATACCGCGGTCATACTGATAACGCTGGCGAGGATGAGAAAGTAGAGATTATTGAACAGCTGGCTCACACTCAGGTCGCTCGGATCATGCATTACGCAGGCAAGGCTATAGACTAGTATCGCCGCCACCGAGAAAGCCGTAACTTCCGCCAGAGTGAGAGGTAATAATATTCCGATCGCCACGATGACCAAGGTGATACCGGCGTAGTAGGTTGAAGCCTCCCCTTCCGTGACGTAAATCATGTAGGCGATCATTATCACCGCCGTCATCAGCCAGGTCTGGGTCAAGAAACCAATATGTCTGCGACCGATCGGTACATAATGCAAAACCAGAACGGCAGCTAGCAACACATCTGAAAATAGACGTATCAGCGCGAACTCCAACAGCCGCTCCGGGTAGACGAAATAATCCAGGGTAATACCGGCGGGAACCAGGACCAGCAGAAGAATGCAGCCAATCCTGGACTGGCGTAGGCGCATGTCGAAGTCCGCCTTCCTGAAGGCCTCCTGCACGGCGCTAGTCGATTCTGGTGTGGTCATGCGTTATTGCCTTCCAAGACGCTTTACCCGGGCTTGTGAATTTCGAAAAACACGTTCAAACCGGTAAAGTCCAAATAAACATACTGATCGCCGTAGCCCCGCGCCAGCCTCAACATGTCTTCCTCGTCGCGGTATTCCATGTACCACTCAACAATATGCTCCATACAACGCTGACTCGGGTTTCTGGGATGAACATTGGTAACGAATACCATACCACCGGGCTTGACCCAACGATAGAACAGCCGCAGCAAGCGAGCGCAGATTTTGTCGGACAGGTAGTCGAACAGTCCCGCACAATAGATGAGGTCGTATCTATCCTCCTGGTGCAATTGCTCCGGGGTCGGTTTGGCCGCTTCCTTTAGCAGTTGATGGACCGACTTCTGAACAAAATTGATCCCGGCTTCGAAGCCGCTGGCTTTGCGCGCGTCGGCGATCTTCTGCTCGGCATGCTCCAGGGTTTCCTCATTAAAATCCACCAGGGTTAGGTCACAGTACTCACACTGCTGCTGGGTTCGGACAAAACGCTGCACTTCCAATGCGGGGCCGCAGGCCATGTTTAAAACCTGCGCTCTGACAGGCTTGTCGCGAAACTTCTCACCGATCTGCGTGAGTCGGTCGGCTAGAATGTCAATGCGATTACGATGTGCCCGGGTCGGCCCGATTTGATGAAAGTAGGCATTAATAAGCTGGGTATAGGTTGTGGGTCCGGCCCGTCGGTCCGCCAGCATCATATTAACCATGCCGTAGTCGCCGGCATAGCCCAATGGCTTGACGTAGGAGCGGTAAAAAAATGGCGAACGCATCAACAGCGGGTGTAGGTCCTGCTGGGCAAAGGACTTGTGGCTATTTAACTCCTCTTCATCCACCCGTCGTGCGGCCTCTTCGAATTGCAGGAACAGCTCATTGCTCTTGTCGATCACCGGGTCGGCGATGGCGTCAAAGGCGCGGCGGGTCAGGGGTGTCGTTTCCATGTCGTCGTCGGTGGCCACATCGAACTGCTCCAACCACAAGTGCAAATCCGCCAGAAAAGCCCTGAGGCTGGCAACCGCCAGCATGTATTCTTCTCGCAGCTGATGCCTGGATTCCCATTGGGCGATGTACTGTTCGGTTTCCCTGGACAGCTCACGGGGCGAATCGTGCAAGTCCCGCAAGTCCTCCAGCACATCGACCAGGGTGACCGATACGATTAGCATCAAGCCTGTATTGACAAGGCTTGCCACAACAGCCCTACCGTTATAGATCGTACTTTCACCGCGGACTATTTTTAGGTTGGCCAAAACCTCGCTGAGTTGCACAATAGAGTAAGGGTTGTAGACTTCCATGACGACTTTGTGACGCGTCAGCTTCAACAACATCCCTCGGGACTCCTGTCCCTGTGAATTGCGAAAGGTGATAATGCTTTGGCTTATCGGGATAGAGTCGGTCAAAACAGTTGCCCCTCGGTTGTTATTGTTGATGTTAGCTATTCAACGCTGCGAAACTGTGATCCTCATGGTGACGGTTCCTCATGGAGATGTTGCGGAACAACTAGTACTGGGCAAATAGTAGTGGATAAGTGGTGCTGGCCAAGCAGTGGTGGAGAAGCAGTGCTGACCAACAGGTTCACGGCGACCCATTTTCCGGCACTGCCGGAAACGACAAGACGAACTCCGTGTAGTGCCCCGGCGCGGAATTACAATGAATGGATGCGCCCCATTGTTCCAATGTCCGCTTGCAGAACGCCAAACCCACACCGTTGTTCGAGCTCTCCATTTTCGTTGTATAAAACTCGTTGAAGATATAAGCCATTTCCTCGGACGAAATGCCGGTACCATTGTCCAAAACGCCAAGCCTGCCTCGATCTTCACTCCTGGATATAGCCAATGTGATCTCGCCCTGCTTTGTGAGTCCGTTCGTTGCATACAAGGAATTCTTGAACAAGTTATACAACACGTGAACCATCAACACTCGAACACCCTGGAAGTAAAAGTCCTCTTGTAACATTATCTTTATACTATCTTTTTGGTTTTCGGCCACCGGATAGTCTTCGATCGCCTGGAGCACACAGTCGTGCATGGAAAGGGTTTCCAAATTGCCGTTGGCTGTTGGTTGCGCACTGACTAACAACATGTCGATAATATTATGGGCGCGCTCGATGTGAGTGCTTATCACCGACAATACCCGACCGAGCATATTCCGACGACTCGGCTCAATGTGCGGGATGGGCAATTGAGCCTTTTCCGCTTGGTCGTAGGCGATCAGCAAGTTGTCGATGTCCTTACCAATTCCATCCACCGACGCGCCGATTCCCGTTAAAGGCGTACGCAATTCATGGGCGATGTTGCTGGCCACGCGGTACATTACTTCGCGCTTTTGCACAATGATCTGTCGATCTTCCTGCTGTTTCAGGTATAGGTTAATCGCCTTTTGGACTTCGTCCTGCAAATAGCCCATATCCCAGGGTTTTCGAATGTAGCGATATACCTCACCTTCGTTGACGCTCTCAATGGCATCCACCAGGTCGGCATAGGCGGTAGTCAATATGCGAATCACATGAGGGTGGTTGCGCTTGGTGTACTTGATCAAATCGATGCCGGTTCTGTTGGGCATCCTCTGGTCGGTAACGAGTATGGCCAAGTTACGGAAATTATCTTCGAGAAGCTCAATGGCCCGGTCCACGGAATCCGCGCACAACACCCGATAAGAATCGGCAAAGGTCTTGGCAAAGTACTTGCGAGCCTTGGCTTCGTCGTCCACAAACAGAATGGACAAGCGATGGTCGATGGTATCGCTCATAGGTCGTGGTAGAACTCATCTATCGCCGGCTCGTAGAGCTCGAGAACATCCGGCAACCAATCCCAATCGAGCTCCGGCAGCGACGACGAATCACCGGATAAAGGAAGATTGATGATTAAGTTCAAGGCTCCGTTATTGAAATTAAAGCTGGAGTTTCCGCCATGGTGGCTCGCTACCAAGGCACAGGTTAGCAGGCTTTTATACACCGGATGCACTTCCGTCAATGCACTCCCGGACAAGGGGTGTCGGTCGGTTGGCCAATTGGGGGCGGCAGCATGAAAGCTCAGCACGATAGCCTGCTCACCCGCTGATTTGCCGCAAAATGCGATCTTCATCGAGACCGGCCGGGCTGGATCGTGAATTTGGGAATACAGCGTCGCTGCGTTAATAACGAGCTTTTCCAGCAACGCCAGGTTTACCATCGCCTCCGCTGGCCGATCCGGATCGGAATCGATATCCGAGTCCAGGGACGCCGCGAGGCCTGTGGCTTCCGCCACGGTTTTGCTCGCATCGAGCAGCCGCTCCGGCGTCAACACATCGTCGAACCGATCTGCCGAATCGTTGCCCTCAAGCAGATCGTCAGTAACTTGTCGCAGGTAATCGGTAATACGTTTGACTTCCCACTTGGTCAGCTCCCATTGGTCCACTCGACCCAGTCCATCGGATTCGCGGGCGTTGGGGAGTGTATGAAGCTCGTGCAGAAACGCCTTCATTGCATGGTCCGTGTGGCGTAATCCCTTGAATGTCCGGGCAAAAACGACCAGGCGTACGACGCGTTCCATGCCGGCCATCCGCTGCCGCGCGGAAAGCTTTTCGGCGAGCAACAGATCCCTTTCGCGACGTAGTAAAAAATACTCCATCGCCCCGACAATTTCAGCCTGCAAACTTTCCACTTTCCAGGGTTTTTGAATATAGCGAAAAATTTCCCCTCGATTGATGGCCTCGATGGCGTCGTTCAGATCGGAATAGGCGGTCGTCAGCAGGCGCACCATCGATGGGTATTCGGTTCGAACCTGCTTGAGTAGCTCCACGCCGTTTTTGCCCGGCATGCGCTGATCGGATATAACAACGGCGATATCATCGCTCTTGGTTTTAAGAACGGCTTCGGCTTCGGCAACATCGCCAGCCGTGTAGACTGTAAAGCGATCCGCCAGAGCTTTGGAAAAATATTTGAGTGCTTTTTCCTCGTCGTCCACATAGAGGATGGCATATTCGCCATTATTGTTTTCGATCATCGGTTATTCCTTGGAGATCTATGGAAGAGCAGGACAGGCTTTTGATGCTGACCCACAATACCGCCGGTAACTAAACAATAGACATTTATCGCGATCAAGGATAGCCAAGCGGAAGGCTTTATGACGAATTTGAGGATTTCGACGACAGAAACCCCCGAACGGAAAGGACGGGAACAATACCGCGGGCGGGGAGCGACTAGCGGGGGCGCTTTCGCTGATGTTTCTCTAAATTGTCCTGGCGTTTCTTTTCGCTTTTCTTCAGCAGAACGTAACTGGCTCCGGTGCCACCGTGCTGTTTTTGCGCCGTATGGAAGGCCATGACTGCCTCAAACTGGGGCAGCCAATGGGCGACGCAACTTTTCAGCAGCGCCGGATGAGGCTGGCGATGCTCGCCCTTGCCGTGATTGATCAAGGCGCAACGAACGTTGTGAGCAAGGCAGTCCCCAATGAACTGGCCAACGGCCTGCCGCGCCTGATCAACAGTCATGCGATGCAGGTCCAGTTGGGCATCCACCGCGTATTTACCGAGGCGCAGATTTTTGTAGACGCCGTGCTGGATACCGGGACGCTTGAAATCGAGAATATCGTGGGGATCGACCGGATGGATGTAGTCGCCGCTCGGCACGCCACCGCCTTCGACTGCCTGGGCGACTGCTGCCTGGCGGCGTCGTTCCACCCCTGGGGAACCAACCGGCGAATCCTTGGCGAGCGGGACGCGGGGTGGGGCTTTGATGGGCTTGACCTCGCCCACGGCCTGACGAAATAAATCGTCATCTGAATCGGACATGGCGGACCTCTTTATACAGCCATTAAACAGATCGTCCTGATCTGTTTAATGGGTCGCCTGCGACATACTGGCGTCGATATGTGAATCGTCTGGTATGGCGCAGGCTCGCGCTGGCTTCGCCAGCGGGCGGCACTTCCCTGTGCCGCTTTATTACCCAGCCATTAAACAGATCGTCCTGATCTGCTTAATGGGTCGCCTGCGACATACTGGCGCCGATGTGTGAATCGTCTGGTATGGCGCAGGCTCCGCCAGTGGGCGGCACCTCAATGGCTGGGATAAAGCCTGACAATGCTGCTCGCATTAAAGCATTTTTACCGGAAGCTCTCAATAACACTCGCAGAACCTGAACAGCAAGCAATTTAATGGCTTGCTTTTTAAGGCCATTGCTTGCTGTTTCAGGTTGCTGCGTTTGTTATGCTTTTGGAATCCAGATAAAAACATATTAAGGTCTAAGCTTTGGCAACCCAAAGTACTTCATAAATAAAAATATCCAGGGGATTGCGACTATATCGATAGCTATTCCAACTGAGTTTGCCATCATGAGATCGTCTGTACGGGCACTCTCAACGCCAGTCGATAAAATTGGTAAACCAACAAATAGTATCCACGTCACTTTGTACAGTAATTGCACAAGCAACAATGGAATCATCTGAATCGGATATACAACGCCCACTAAAGCTAGGGAGCCTCTGAATAATACCAATACGTCTCTGCGTGGCCTGAAGCGTTCAGATGCTAGGCGAGCTTCGCAGTGAATGGCCGTAGCCCTTTAC
>JBBDIU010000096.1:0-19515 GCA_040880205.1 Cellvibrionaceae bacterium | reverse complement strand
CCGGTAGTCCTGCATTGCAGTTGTATTCCGAGCGTTTTGGTGAAATATTCGGGCTTAGCACCAGATTATTGTCGATGCCACTCCAATCCGTTGGCAAGCTATCTATTTCTTCGCAAACGCTTCCATCAAATCGATGGGCAGGGGGAAGACGATGGTGCTGGTCTTGTCGCCAGCAATTTGAGTGAGTGTCTGCAAATAACGCAACTGAATCGCCTCTGATTTTTCCGACAGCCGGGTCGCGGCACCCAGCAACTGCTCGGCCGCCTCGAACTCTCCCATGGCATGAATGACCTTGGCGCGCCGTTCGCGCTCCGCCTCCGCTTGCCTGGCGATGGCCCGAATCATACTTTCATCCAGATCCACGTGTTTGATCTCGACATTGGCTACCTTGATGCCCCAGGCATCGGTGTGCTTGTCCAGGATCTCTTGAATATCGGCGTTGAGCTTGTCTCGCTCGGACAACATTTCGTCCAGTTCGTGTTGACCCAATACCGAACGCAAGGTGGTTTGCGATATCTGGCTGGTTGCATCGAGAAAGTGTTCCACCTGGATAATGGCCTTTTGCGGGTCAATCACTCGAAAATAGAT
This sequence comes from Cellvibrionaceae bacterium, assembly GCA_040880205.1. Lineage (GTDB taxonomy): Bacteria > Pseudomonadota > Gammaproteobacteria > Pseudomonadales > Cellvibrionaceae > WACF01. The sequence continues at coordinate 18,927 of JBBDIU010000096.1, read as the reverse complement.
TACCGCGTTGACCTTCACCGATACGTTGTCCCGCGAAATAATGTCCTGAGTGGGAACATCCATTACCACGGTACGAAGATCGACCCGGACCATTTGCTGGATCATCGGGATAACGATGATCAAACCCGGCCCCTTGACCTTGTAAAAGCGCCCCAAGGTAAAAACAACACCTCGCTCATACTCGCGAAGAATCCTGAACGCGGAGATCACCAACAGAATAAGGATGACGGCAAGGGTAATGGTGAAATAACTCATGTTTATTCCTCCTTCGGATTGTCGACCGCAGTTTTATCGACGCTAAGTTCCAGACCATGCACATCGCGCACCACCACCTGATCGCCCACCGACAGCGGCGCCGAACTATCGACATGCCACAGCTCGCCTTGCACACGCACCAGGGGACGACCACCACTTATTTGCTCCACGTTCCCGGTCTGGCCGATCAGGCCGTCCACACCCGAGACCACCGCCTGCTTGTGCGATTTCAAGACCATGCTCAACACGAATATCAGCAGCGCCGCACTGGCCACTGCCAAGGCCAGAATAATAGGCAGCGCGATTTGGTAGGCGGGCAATTCGGTATCCATCAGCACAATGGAGCCGATGACGAAAGCAACCGCGCCGCCAAAGCCAAGCACGCCAAAACTGGGGGCGAATGCCTCCGCCACCATTAGCCCGAGACCCACGATAATCAGGCCCAGGCCCAGATAGCTCACCGGCAACACCTGAAAAGCGTACAGCGCCAACAACAGGCAAATAGCGCCAACGATTCCGGGACCACCCATGCCGGGGTTACTGAATTCAAAGATCAGCCCGTAAATTCCCACCAACATCAACAAGTAAGCAACATTGGGGTTGGTGATTACCGAGAGCAACCGGCTGCGCCAATCGGGTTCGACACGCGTGACCTGCGCATCCTGGGTTTCCAGGGTTACCTCCCCGCCGTGCACACTAACGGTTTGCCCGTCCAGTTGTTGCAGCAAATCGTCCAGATCACTGGCAATCAACTCGATCACACCCTCGCTCAACGCCTGGCGTGCCGACAAACTGACACCCTCGCGCACCGCGCGCGCCGCCCAGTCGGCATTGCGGTCGCGCATTTCCGCCAAGCTGCGGATATAGGCTTCGGCATCGTTAACCACCTTTCTTTCCATGGCGGTTTGCGGTTGCGGTGGTTGTCGCGCCTCCTCATCCGAATTGGGGTCGTCCTCGTCCGGCATTTCCGGCATGCCCGGGGCGCCCATCTGCACCGGCGTGGCGGCGCCCAAATTGGTGGCCGGAGCCATGGCGGCAATGTGCGATGCGTAAAGAATGTAAGTACCCGCACTGGCGGCCCGCGCACCGGATGGCGCCACATAGGTCACCACCGGAATGGGCGAGGCGAGCATGGCCCGGATAATGGAGCGCATGGAAATATCCAAACCACCCGGCGTATCCATCCGCATAATGACGAAGCTGGCACCCTCCTCGCTTGCATCCTCCAGGCCGCGTTGCGCGTAATCGGCGGTGGCGGGACCAATAACGCCTTCAATCGTTAGCAGCCAAATGGAGGGGTTATCGGCAGATTGGTTGGCTCCAGGTTCAGCGTCCCCGGGTTGCGCGGAAAGTGGCAATACAGACGCGCACAGCAGGGCGAACAGCCCGGCGGCGAGCAGGCGTGGTAGTCGATTGGCGATGCGCTTCGGACGGACAAACATGGGATGCCCCTAAACCGACAGCATGGTGGCCTGAACAATGAACAGTGAGAGTACCACTTACTTTACCGGCCTGTGAAGAACTCTGACCCCAGGCAAGTCGACATGGCAGTGGCTGTGCGATAGATTGTGAGCCTCTATGGCCACGCCGTCCGAGGCAGTATAATGCCGCGCCCGGCAACCGCGCCGATGGCTTCGCGTCACTTCATCCACCATTCGAGGACAAATCAGTTGCACCTAAACGAAGCAGATTCAGCACAGTGCATCCAATGGGAAGACGAATTGGTCGACCAGTATCAGGCGCTGAAAGCGCGAGGCCTGAATCTGGACATCACTCGCGGCAAACCTTCCGCCGATCAACTGTCGCTCTCCGATGAACTGGACGGCATTCTGGAAAACAATTACCGCGCCGCCGATGGCACCGATACGCGCAATTACGGCGGGCTGGACGGCCTGCCCGAGGCCAAACAACTGGGCGGCGCCTTGCTCGGCCTGCCGGCGGACAATGTTCTAGTGGGCGGCAACAGCAGCCTCACCTTGATGTATCAGGCACTCATAACCAATCGCCTCTACGGTGCCAACGGCCCGGCCAGCGCGTGGCAAAACCACGGCCTCGTCAAATTCATCTGCCCGGTTCCCGGTTACGACCGCCACTTCACCGCCACCCAGGAAACCCTGGGTATCGACATGGTAACCGTGCCCATGACGCCGATCGGCCCGGACATGGATGCGGTGGAATCACTGATAAAAACCGACCCCGCCATTCGCGGTCTGTGGTGCGTCCCCCGCTTTTCCAATCCCACCGGCGTGGTTTACAGCGACGAGACCGTGGAACGCATCGCCGCCCTGGGCAAAATCGCCCATCCATCCTTCCGCGTGTTTTGGGACAACGCCTACGCCGTGCATGCGCTCTACGACAATGCCCCGGCACTGGCCAATATTTGGGATTACTGCCAAAAGCGGGGCACCGAGGATAGCGTTTTGCAGTTCGCCTCCACCTCCAAAATCACCCACGCGGGTGCCGGCGTCGCCTTTCTGGGCGCCTCGGCCAAGAATCTGGCGGCCTTCAAACAGCGCCTATCCGCCATGACGATCGGGCCGGACAAGGTCAACCAACTTCGCCACTGCAAATTCCTGTCGGACCTGGCCGCTATCACAGCCCACATGACCAAACACGCGGAGCTACTGCGCCCACGCTTTGAGACCGTCGTCAACAAACTGGAAGCCGCCTTCGCCGATTCCGACCTGGGAAGCTGGGAGAAGCCACAAGGCGGCTACTTCGTCGCCTTCGATTCCCGGCCGGGCTGCGCCAAGGAGATTGTCCGGCTGGCAGCCGAAGCGGGTGTAAAACTCACTCCAGCCGGCGCCACCTTCCCCTACGGGCTGGACCCGGCGGACCGGAATATTCGCATCGCGCCCTCGGTGCCGACGGTGGCGGAAATTGATAAGGCGATGGATGTGTTTGTGGTCTGTGTGAAGCTGGCGTCAGTGCGGGCGAGAATGAAAGAACTCAGGTAATTCGTTTAATCGTTTCAAAAAGAACATTGAAAATTTGGAGGCGACGGTCGTTGTTTGGCATGCCTGAAACGCCAAAAGAAGCTGCGCGCCCGTCGCGTTGGCTTGCTTTTATCGTTATCTATAACTGTAGACATAATACCGGCCCTTCTTTTTCTTAAATTTTTTCGGTATTTCCAAACCAGTAAATTCAACTGTTCCTTGTGGGGATTCCAGCTTTAGGTACAGCAAATTTGGATTTACCCATTCGGGGGTAAGCTTTTCGTAGTGCTCACTATACAAGGTAGGTCCTGATATTGAAACGAACTCCTCAGGTTGAACCAAGATCTCAATACTGCAATTTTCCGAATCAAAATCAAATTGGCTACCAGGAAGATCACTAAAAGCAACAGAACCAAATCTTGAAATCGCATCTGTTGTAACCCTGGGCGGCATCCAATCGGTAATATAGCAAGGGGACTCAAAGTGCTCAGTAATTTGCATTGCGAATGAAACGGTCAAATTCTCGCCTGATACATTACCGATAACATACGATTCTCGCGGCGGAGTGCAGCTCGTAAGGCAGAGAGCCAGAAAAAACAGTAGTAAGTATCTCATACCAAATTTTCCAATTTCCCTTGATGCCCAACACCGCAAACAGCAGCGGTTTGAAGTGGCTCGTAGCGAAGTGGAAAAACGCTTTAAACCGTCTGCTTGCTTTGCTTTGTTAAGCGCGGCCAATGCACCGCAACAAACCAAAAGATTGCAGCCCCAATAGCGCCTAGCGAACCGCATACCAGGCTTTGCATGAGAAGCCCTGCGGTTGGGTCCTGGCCGAAGGGTTTAAAACCTAACACAAAGCCGGGCCCTATGAGGGCACCCGGCACGACATACCACCCAAGACCAAGCTTGCCGGCCCGAGCTAAAACGTAGTGCAGTGGCAGCGCTATGCATACTAAAGCAATAATTGATACAACCGCAGCAACCCCAGCAACAACAGCGCTAACCTGCCAGTTTGCGTAGTCTTCTGCCACACCTAGAAAAAACGTAAGCATGAATACAACCAGCGCGGAGAAGAAAATAGCGATCCCTAATTTTTTCATCGGCTCCGTATACAGCTTAACGCTCCTGCAACTGGCCCGATCCCAGGACGGTCCGGCGCGCGTTTTGCGCGCGTAGTGGGTAGGTTGGTTACGTGTTGCATACTGTACGGTATTTTGTACATGTACAGGTTATTGAAGATGGACAGCATAAGCTATACCTCAGCCCGAAGCAACCTTGCCAAAACAATGGAAAAGGTCTGTAACGACCATGCCCCTGTGGCCATTACCCGCAAAGGGGAAGGCGCGGTGGTACTGATTTCCATGGACGACTACCAAGCCCTGGAAGAAACAGCCCATCTGCTGCGAAGCCCGAAGAACACACGCCGCCTGATACAGGCCATGGTGGACCTGGAAGAAGGGCGTGGCCAGGAACGGGACCTTTTGGAATGAAATTGGTTTTCGCTGAAAACGCATGGGAGGATTACGTTTACTGGCAACGCACCGACAAAAAACTGCTTAAAAGAATTAATTCCCTCATTAAAGATATTCAGCAAGAATTTTTTGAAGGGGTTGGAAAACCCGAACCGTTAAAGCATGCCCTGTCTGGTTATTGGTCTCGCATTAATGACGGGCATCGAATCGTTTATAAAATCGATAATAACTCTGTTCTTATTGCTCAACTTCGATACCACTACTGACACTCTGGTTTTAACTGTTCCTCTCTGAACCGCCTGTTTCGAACGCTGGAAGTAGCTGGCGCACTTGCTCAAAGCAGCGTCCTCCTGGCCACCTTACATCGACCTGGTCGCTTTTCAATTCGAACGGCGGCTCAACGACTAGACCCACGCCAATCCCCCGACCCCAGGAGTCGAAGTCGTTTGGCGCCCACGTCTCTGGGTTCTTTATAACGTATTCGCCGACCTTGAACGCCATATCGGAGTCCGATGCATACAGTTAACATTATATTCACGTCGCCACGACGTGCCATCAAATTAGCATTTGGTGAAATATCCGGGCTAAACGGTAGCGGACGAGCAGTTAAGAGTCCGCTAACCAGCGCAATCCTTAACTGATTGGCCGAGGGGCTTCAAGCGCACCACCCGATCATTGGACAAGGGGCTGGGTTGTAGGCGGCCAGGTGCTGAACGCGGGACTAATTCCGCCGCTTAATCACCTCCACGGGATAGCCATCCAAATCGCGCATTATCCCGATCACGGTATTTAAAGTGGGAATTTCCGCGGGTTCGCGAATTACGGTCGCGCCCAGTGCCACGCCTTTCTCGACAATCGCTTTAGGGTCGTCGGCGTAAAACACGATACGGGCCGGTTTATCGCCGGGTTCTGCTTTCTTGTTTTTGTATTGTACCAACACCAGACTCGCCCCTTCACCGCTGGCAAAGCCCATAATGTTTTCATTCAGCGTGTCGGTGTTGTAGGTGCGGTTGACTTGCAAGCCGAATACCTCGGAATAAAAGACCGTGGCTTCCTCCAAGTTTTTCACGCTCAGTGCAACCGCGCTCAAATAGGCATTGGTGTCTTCGGCCTGGGCCCGGCCGAAAGTGGCGACTTGCAGCAGCAGGAAAGCGGCTGCAAGCCAGTAGTGCCTAGGGATCTTCATCGGTTTGCTTCCTTGTTAGCGTTTCGCGCGTTGTTATTTTTACGTTGTAATTTTTTACGTGGTTATTTGTTACGTGGCTATTTTTTACTCAGGTGCTGTTGCTTTGACAGCAGAACATCCAGGTCGGGGCCCGCTTTCAGGTTGGGATCGTTGTAGGGCACGACTCCGTCCACCGTATAGCTGAACTGCCGCTCGCGCTTTTGTTCGGGAGCCAGGGCTTTGTAGGATTTGATGGCGGCCGCTTGCTGACGGTAATCCGGGGTCATCACGTAGGCCGGCAAGGCGTCCACGCGCAAGGCGAAGGAAATATGGGTCTTCTCGCCATTGGCGCCTTCGGGGCTGTAGTCGGCATTGCGTTTCAAGGCGTAATACACCGAGGGCAATTCCACCCAGGTTAGGGATTCAATGACCGGGCCGCGGGCATTGACCCAGCCATCGTAGACGGGCCGCCAGGGGCGATAACCGCCCACATAGCCGCGCAGGCTGCCATCTTCCCGCATTTGCAGTTGGACTTGGGCCTGACGCAGCTCCAGGTCCCGGGTATAACCCGGGTCGCGCAGCATGACGGTATCGGCGGGCTCGGTGGAGATGATCATGCCGTCGACGGTGCGCGCCTTGAAAATGGCCTCGTAATGCGCGTGTGGCGCAATGCGGAAGGTGTAATCGCGGGCGATATTGCCGTCGCCACCTTTGACCATGTCGTTGTCGCTCATGTAGAAGCCCACATCGACCTGATCATCGTTCATCGGGTCGTCGCCCCTGCCGTGCATGACGATGACGGTGGTCCAGCCGCCATTGCGCATGCTGTCGTTGAACTGCAATGCACCGCTGGACAGGCGCTCGGGGCCGCGATAGGTTTTCCAGCAACCGAGGGTTTTATAGAAAGTGTTGTCGATGCCCTTTTCCCCATCGGGGCTGACAAACCCGGTGGTTTTATCTCCATCCAGATTGATGCCTTCAGCAACCTTGCCCGAGACTTCGGCCAGGCCCGGGTCGGGATAGGATTCGGGATTGGTGTAAACGTTGGCGCGGTCCTTCCCGCGAAAGGCCATTTGATTTTGGCCGTGAACCGGGCTGCGGGTGGGGTTGGCGGGATCGCGCAGCCATTCCGCCTCCTCGCGGGTGTAACCGGCTTTCATCAATACCTGGATCCAATCCAGTTCCGGGTTGGTGCCTTGGGGGCAATCACTGCCAGGGTCGATAACGCCACCTTCGGCACCGTAATACATGGCCGGCTCATTCCATTCGATCACGTAGGACCTGGTCCAGTCGGCCAGTGCAACACCCGGCACCAGTAAGGCGGCGAAGCCTAGAATTATTTTATGACTCATGATGATTTTCCTTAGGCCATCACTTCGGTTATGGGGTTGGAGGTCTTCATGGTGCCAACACCGAATTCCCCGACCGGTGCGCCGGCCAATTGCATTGCGGTAAGCGATACGCGGGTAACGGCGTCCCCAGTGGTGTGAATATGCTGCCCGGCCTTGTGTTTGCCGCCGGCGCCCCCGGCCAGGAACATGGGAATGTTTTCGATAGAGTGAATTTTGGCGTAGCCGGTATCGCTGAAGGCGAAGATCAGGCAGTTATCCAGCAGTGTGCCGTCGCCTTCGGGAATACCGTCGAACTCGGCCAGGAAATCGCCGAAACCCTGCATAACCAGGCCCGCCAATTCGCTGGTTTTTGGTTGGTAACCGAGCTTGCCGTCGGTGGGTTCGTCATGGGTGATCTGGTGGTAAATTTTGCTTTCGCCGGCGATGTAAGTTTCCGAGGTGCCGCCGGTGTGCACGAAGTTGAAGCAGCGGCTTTGATTGCAAGCGAGCCCCATGGCCAGCAGGCGGCCCATCAATACTGTGTTTCTGTTCACCACATCAATGGAGGCGGCATGGGGCAGTTCCTCCGGCGCCGCGGGAGGCTCGCAGGCCTCGCATTTTTCCGGCTTTTCCAATTGCACCGCCAGTTGGTTTTCCATGTCGCGTACGGCGGTGAAGTATTGATCCAGTTTGATCTGGTCGTCCTTGCCCACCGTCGCCATCAAGGCCTTGCGCTGGTCCTTGACCGCCGACAACACACTTTGCCGCAACATAATCGAAGGATCCGGCTGCCAGTTATCGCTGTTGGGGTCCTGGAAGCCTTCGCCGAATAAACGCCGATACAGGCCGAGCGGAGTGATTTCCGGTGAGGCGAAGGTGCCGCCGGTTTCGGTGGAATAGCTGATGGGCCTGCGGGAGGTTGAGGCATCCACGTCGATCACTTTGTAGCGGGTGGTTTTGCCAATGGCATTGACCACCTTGGTGTCAAAGGAAGGCCCGTCAAACATGCCGGTGCGCGGCGGGGCGACACCCGACAAAATCGAAGCGTGCCCAGTCCAGTGAACCAGGTTGGAGCGGCCGTCGGGAATGGCGCGGAAACCGGAAAATACGGAGACCTTGTCCTTCAATGCCGTGATCGAAGCCAGTTCAGAAGGAATGTCGTAACCGAAGCCGGTTTTTTGCGGTACCCAGCGGGTGCCGCCGGCCGGCGTGTCGGTGAGGCCCAAGCCCCAAAAATAGGTGCCAAAACGCACCGGCAGCCTGGCACCGTCGGCGTAGGCCTTGCCGTTTCCATCGAGGAAGGCATCCAGTATGGGCAGGCCCATGGTGACGGCGGTGCCGCCCAACATGCCGCGCAACAGGGAGCGGCGGTTAAAGCCTTTATTTTCCAGTTTTTTACTCATGGGAGCCTCCGGTTTATCGTTGCGCTTGTGCATTCTGTGCGTTATTGATGGTCGCGTTATCGCTGATTGCGTTCCCGGTGGTATCGGTATTGAGAGCGACGCCTTCCGGTATGTGGACCTTGAAGAACTCCGGCGTGTTGGCGATTTGCTGCATCAGGGCCGGGATCCGGTAACCCTTCTCGGCAAAGGCCTCGGCCTGTTCGGCCAAATAAGCCTCGTCTCTAAAACCGGTTTTCAGGCCGGTACCATAGGCATACACGTTTCGCACCAGACAGGCGGGAACGCGCGGATCGGCTTTTAAGTAGTCGGCCAGGCCCTTGGCACCATCCAGTTGCACGCCGTTAAAGTCGGCGCTTACGTCGATCAGCTCGCCGTTTTCGAATTTGCGCACTTGGCCGATTCCGTCGAAGTGTTCCAGCGCCAGTCCCGGTGGATCGCTGCGGCGGTGGCAGGCATTACAGCCGGGGTTTTCCATGTGGTCCAGCAGGCGTTCACGCGCGGTGCCTTTCTCGCTGGCCTGCACTGCGGAAAAATCCACATCCGCCGGCGGATCGGGGGTAGGTTCACACCTGAAAATTTCATGCAGTTTAATGCCCCGCAAAGTGGGCGATGAAGTACCCGGATGCGCATGCTGGGAGAGGAAACCGACTTGGGTGAGAATACCGGCGCGCTCCGAATCGTCTTTGAAGGTATAGGGCATCCATTCCTCCGCCGAGCCGTAGGGAACATTGTAAACGGAGGCCAGCGGCCGGTTGATATAGGTTTCGTTGGAGGTAAATAATTCACGGTAATCGCGGTTTTTTTCCACCAGCAAGCCGACGGCGGTCTTCAGCATTTGCTCCTTGGCGCTGTTGGCAATCGTTTGATTAAACTTGGGATAGATGGCGGGATCCTTGACCATGTTTTCGAAGCCATCCAGTTGAAACATGTCTTCGAAGAAGGCGCGCGCGCCGTCCTTGAAGCGAGGGGCAGCAACCAGACGATCCAGCTGTTGTTTGAGTCCGGCTTCGGTATGCAGCTCGCCGTCGCGGGCGGCACGCAGCAATTCATGATCGGGGGCGCTGTTCCAGAACAGGAAGGACAGGCGCGCCGCCTTGGTGTAGCCGTCAAGGCGGAACGCGCCGGAATTATTCGGATCGGGCTCGGCGGTCTCCACGCGAAATAGAAATTCGGGCGCAACCAGCAAGCTGGTTAAAGCCAGATTCAGGCCGTGGTGGAAATCCCCGGTTTGCTCCGCGCCCTGGTTGGCGGTTTCCAGGCGCGCTTCGACTTCCGCTTCAGTCAGCGGGCGACGAAAAATCAGTTCGCCGTAGTGAGTGATGAATTGCCGGGCACACCGTGGGTCCGCCCCGCTCGCGTCCTTGGGGCTACAGCCCACCAAGGCTTCGAGGTCGGTGTTGTCAAAGGCCTGGTCGGTAATATCGGCAGCCAAGATGAAATACTGCTCGAAACCACCGGAAGTCAGCGACAACATGGCGTTGCCGACGGCCAGCAGGCCCTGCTCACGCTTTTCCGGTTCGAAGCGCGCGTTGATTTCGATATCGGGGCCGAAGACGTCCTCGATGGTATGGCGATACTCGGATTCGCTGAGACGCCGCGCCGCGACTGTGACCTGGGCGCTGGCGCCGGTCGCGGCTGGTGATTCGGCACTGTGGGCCGCGATGCTAAAAGCGACCGGTGAAATGGCTAGGAGGACGGCAAATGCCCTAACCGGGCGGCGGAGAATCTTCATAGTCTAGGGACCTAGGCAACACTGCCATTTGTGAAACCGACAGTTAATGGAATTACGTGAATGTTGCTATTCGCCTGGCGCAGGAAATATGGAAAATATTATGATATTTCTGTTTTCCTGCCGAACAAGATTCTATTGAAGCGGCTCCAAAAGTCAATGACCGCGGGGACACAAGAGCCACCTGTTTATTAAGTTCTGTAAAGGGTCAGGCCCGGAACCTCTAGCCTCCAAGGATCGACTCAATGTCCACTGTGAAATCTATTGCCCTTTTTTAGCCGACCCGGCGGGATTTGCCCGCCGGTACGCTGATGGTGCAGGTTATTTCCGGTGCGCGGAAGCGAGCCGACATTATTGCCGTTCTCGAGATGTTGCTGTCCCCTCGCCAGTGATGGGGTTTCAATCACCTAAGATTCAGCCGATCTTCCTGAGTAAACGGCTTTAGTTGATCGAACTTTCCATCGTTTACTTTATTGGCCCAATCGGAATTGGCCAGCAGAGCGCGACCAATCGCGATTAAATCAAATTCGCCATTTTCCATTCTTTCCACAAGATTATCGATACTGGCTACCGCCGCATCGGCGCCCTTGAAAGATGCGACGAATTCTTCATTCAAGCTGACGCTGCCAACGCTAATCGATGGCTTGCTGGTAATCTCCTTGGTCCAGCCGGCGAGGTTTAACTCTGAGCCTTCGAATTCCGTTTCCCAGAAACGCCGCTGACTACAGTGAAAAATGTCCACGCCCGCGTTACTCAGAGGCTCCAGAAACTGAGCCAGTTCGTCGGGGGTGTTGGCGAGTTTTGCGTTAAAGTCCTGCTGCTTCCACTGGGACCAGCGCAGGATGATGGGGAAGTCCTCGCCACAAAGCTCACGAATGGCTTGGACAATTTCCACGGCGAAGCGGGTGCGCTTCACCAGGCTGCCGCCGTAGTGGTCGTCGCGCAGGTTGGTGCCTTCCCAAAAAAACTGGTCAATCAAATAGCCGTGGGCGCCGTGAATTTCCACCCCGTCGAAACCGAGATTTTTCGCGTTGAGTGCCGCCTGCGCATAAGCCTGCACCAGTTGTTCAATCTCCGCCACGGCCAGCGGCTCGAATTTCTTTTTACCGGGGGCGACCAGGCCGGAGGGCGAAACACTCGGCGCGTCTGGAAAGGGGCCAGTGCCGGGGCGACGGGTGGAACCCACGTGCCAGATTTGTGGCACCATTTTTCCGCCGGCGGCGTGCACCGTGTCGATCACTTTTTTCCAGCCCGCCAACGCGGCTTCGCTGTAAAAGAAGGGAACGTTTACATCGTCGGTGGCCGCGGGGTGATCAATGAGTGTTCCTTCGCTGACGATCAGCCCGGTACCGCCCGCGGCACGTTTGCGGTAGTACTCGACCACATCGTCGCCGGGTACGCCGTTGGGTGAATGGCTGCGAGTCATGGGCGCCATGACGACGCGGTTTTTCAAGGTGAGTTTCGGGTGTTCGAAGGATCGAAATAGAACATCAACGCTCATTGGTATATCCCCAAGTTCAGGCTATTTAATTGATGAATTCAATAACGGAATCGGCAACCGCTTGCGGTTGCTCCGCATGGAGCCAGTGGCCGGCATCCTTGACGGTAACGATTTTGCCTCGCGGAAACTTTTCCATAATTTCCGCGCGATTGCGTTCGGCAATGTATTTGGACTTCTCGCCGCGCAAAAAGAGTGTTGGCCCCTCGAAATCGCGGCCGTTGCAGACGGCACGTCGAAGGTCGTCGTAGTTGTTCACTATGGCGGACACGTTCAAGCGCCAGCGGTAGCTGCCATCGTCGCTCCGCTCCAGGCTTTTCAGAATGAATTGCCGAACCGGCAATTCATCCACGTAGTGGGACAGTTGTTGATCAGCGTCTTTGCGCAATTTCACCTGTTCCAAGTCGACGCTGGCCAGGCCCTCGAGTATGGCGTTATGGTGCGCGGGATAAGTCATCGGCGCAATGTCCGCCACCACCAATTTGCGAACCCTCGCGGGATGGGCACAGGCAAATTCCATTGCCACTTTGCCGCCCAGGGAATGCCCGAACAGGAAAACGTCGTTCAGGTTATGCGCGTCGAGGAAACTCAGGAGATCATCGGCCATGTCCGAAAAGGACATGTGGTCCGCGTGGGGCGAGCGACCGTGGTTGCGTAGATCGAGGCCGTAAACCGTGAAATGCTGTTTCAGAATCCGGGCGACCGCGCCGAGGTTTTCCAGCGAACCGAACATTCCATGCATCATCACCAGCGGCTGTCCGCTCCCGCTTTTGTCAAAGTGAAGCTGCATCGCTTCTTACCCCGGCTTGCTTGGTTCGTCTGGAAATTGGTTTGGAGGCCGACGGCAGCCCGCTATTCCTTGGGTTTGGGAATGAGGCTTTTGGGGAATGGGAACTGGGCAACCTTGTCGCTCGGCTGGATGTCGCTGACTTTGCTGGCGCCCTCCTTCTCCACTTCGTCGATGCGCACAATGGAGTGCATTGGGATGTAGGATCGCTTGACGTTGCCAAACTCGCCCTTGAGTTTCTCCTCGCCGGGGTCGACGATCATCTGGGAGCGTTCGCCGAACACGAACTCTTCCACTTCAATAAAGCCGTACATTTCGCTTTGGTAAATGGCGCGGGCGTATACTTCATAGACCTGCCCCTGGTTATAGAAAATAACCTTGTAAATCGCGTTGGACATACCTTGATCTCGTTGCTCGCTGTTCGCCATGGTCCACCAGAGCCCCACAGAGTCTTTCAGCCCGAATATTTCCAGTCGCGAGCCCGCTCACAAGACCTGAGCCCGTCGCCATCATATTGGCATTTGGTGAAATATCCGGGCTAGAGGATTCCTTGAAACAGTCCCGGAAAGTCGCGCAGGGTACCACAATTGGGGGCAAATCGCTGGAATACAAGGCGGCTAATCGCCTCCAATACGCCCATGTGTCGTGCCCAACGGCTACCCAAAACGGTTCGCTCGGCGCCTGTCAAAGCGGCTCGCCGATCAGTATAATTGCGCCCCCGCCGAAGCGGCTCGGATTTGCCACAAATGCAGGACGTTTCCATGAGCACTGAAAAGGCCGTCAAACGGCTTTACATCAAAACCCACGGCTGCCAGATGAACGAGTATGACTCGGCGCGCATGCGCGACCTGCTGGGCGAGTCTCACCAGATGGTGCCCACCGATAGCCCGGAAGACGCCGACGTATTGCTGGTCAATACCTGTTCTATCCGGGAAAAGGCCCAGGAAAAGCTTTTCCACCAACTGGGCCGCTGGAAGCGCTACAAGGAACGAAACCCCAATCTGGTAATCGGGGTGGGCGGCTGTGTGGCCAGCCAGGAGGGCGAAGCCATTGCCAAACGCGCCCCCTATGTGGACCTGATCTTCGGACCCCAAACCCTGCACCGGCTGCCGGAAATGCTGGAAACTCCCAGGGACAAGGGTGCCGTGGTGGTGGATATCAGCTTTCCCGAGGTGGAGAAGTTCGACCGCCTGCCTCAACCCGAGGCGGAGGGCGCCACGGCCTTTGTGTCCATCATGGAGGGTTGTTCCAAATACTGCAGTTTCTGCGTCGTACCCTATACCCGCGGCGAGGAGGTGAGCCGGCCCCCGAAAGACGTGCTGGCCGAAGTCGCTCATTTGGCCGCCCAGGGGGTGCGCGAAGTGAATTTACTGGGGCAGAACGTCAATGCCTACCGCGCCACCGATGCCGAGGGCGCGCTGGTGGATCTGGCGGAACTCATCACCCAGGTGGCCACGGTGGACGGCATTGACCGGATCCGCTTTACCACCTCTCATCCAGTGGAGTTCACTGACGAGCTGATTGAGGTCTACGCCAGGGTTCCGGAACTGGTGAGTCATCTGCACCTGCCGGTTCAGAGCGGTTCGGACCGCATTCTGGCGGCCATGAAACGCGGCCATACGGTCTTGGAATACAAGTCCAAACTGCGCCGGTTGAGAGGCATCCGCCCGGACATGTGCTTTTCCTCGGACTTTATCGTGGGCTTCCCCGGCGAAACCGATCAGGATTTTGCCGCCACCATGAAATTGATCGAGGACATCGGCTTCGATATCTCCTTCAGCTTTATCTACAGCCCGCGACCCGGCACTCCGGCCGCCGAGCTACCGGACGCGACGCCGGTCGAGGTCAAAAAGCAGCGCCTCGGCATCCTCCAGACCCGCATTAATCAGCAAGCCATGGCAATAAGCCGCCGGATGGTCGGGAACGAAGAATCCATTCTGGTCACCGGTTTTTCCAAGAAGCAGCCCGACCACCTGTCGGGCCGCACCGAAAACAACCGGGTGGTGAACTTCCGCTGTGATGATTCGTCCCTGATCGGCACTTTCGCCCGGGTGCGGATCGACGAAGCCCTGCCCAACAGCTTGCGCGGGACACTGATTAACTGGGGAGTGGGGAGTGGGAAGTAGGAAGTGGGGGGCCGCCAGGGCGGCCGCGCTGGGAGAGGGAATACCCGGCTGTGGGCGGGTCGCGAATTCGACTATGGGCGCTAAAAATAGGGGTTCCCAGAGCCGCGGGATTGGGGTAGGCTTTGCCTATCTTTTACGCTAAAGGATGTCCGTCAAACATTTGAAAAGTAACATTCTCAGGCACAAACAACCCGCCCCAGCAGACAATTCTGCTTTCCGGGTCTCGCTCGAGCCGAACGATACCCGTCGCTTAGCCAACCTGTGCGGTCAATACGATCAACACCTGCGCCAAATAGAACAACGGTTGAATATCGATATACGCAACCGGGGTAATCTGTTTGTACTCAGCGGTGCCAATCGGGTCGCCGGTGCCGGCATTCTTGAACATCTCTACCAGGAAACCGAGCAGGATACGGATCTTACACCGGACAAAATCCACCTGGTTCTACAACAGTCGGGGATCGATGCATTGATGGAAGGTGAGCAGCAATCTCAAGCCAGCAAAATTCAGGATTTAACCCTGATCCGCACAAAAAAGTGCACGGTTAAAGCGCGAGGCGCCAATCAGCAGCACTATGTGCGCGCCATTCAAACCAACGACATTAATTTTGGCGTGGGGCCAGCTGGTACTGGCAAGACCTACCTCGCGGTGGCCTGCGCCGTCGAGTCGCTGCTGGCCAATCAAGTGGAACGCATTTTGTTGGTGCGCCCGGCCGTGGAAGCCGGGGAAAAACTGGGCTTTCTGCCGGGCGATTTGGCGCAAAAAGTGGATCCTTATTTACGCCCGCTCTATGACGCTCTGTATGAAATGCTCGGCTTTGAGATGGTGGACAAACTGATCGAACGCGGCGTCATTGAAGTGGCGCCACTGGCTTACATGCGCGGTCGAACACTCAATAATTCTTTCGTAATTCTGGATGAAAGCCAGAATACCACGCGCGAGCAAATGAAGATGTTTCTAACCCGGATCGGCTTTGGCAGTACCGCCGTGGTTAACGGCGATCCGACCCAGATCGATCTACCCAAGGGCCAGATGTCCGGCCTCGCCCACGTAAGCCGGGTGCTTAAAGATGTGGACGGCATCACCTTTACCCAATTTACCGCCAAGGACGTGGTCCGCCATCCTCTGGTACAGCGCATCGTGGAAGCTTACGACAAATTCGAAAGCGACTCGTCCAATCCCTGATGAATCTCTCCGTCGATATTCAAGTCGTCAGTGATGGCGACGACCCTCCCGACCCCGACTCGATCAGGTGTTGGCTGCGCGCCGTGCTGGAACGCGAGCTGCCAACCGAGCAAGGCGAGGTTGAAGTCAGCGTGCGCCTGGTTGACCGGGACGAAAGCCAGCGCCTCAACCGGCAATATCGGCACAAGAATACCCCCACCAATGTATTGTCATTCCCCTCTGAACTGCCGGCGAACCTACCGTTTCGCCATCTGGGCGATATTGTTGCCTGCGTACCGGTTATTCGCGAGGAAGCGCGGCAACAACGCAAGTCATTGAACGCGCATTGGGCTCACATGATGGTGCACGGTGCATTACATTTATTGGGGTACGACCATATAGAGGACTCCGACGCCGAAATAATGGAGGCGCGGGAAATAAATATTCTGGCACAGCTGGACATTGCGGATCCCTACCACTCACCATCAATCGCAACGCAACAATAAGCAAATCGTTCGAGGAGCGAATACCATCATGGGCAGCGAAGAACCTGACCGGAGTAAGACCAACGGCCAGCGCCAGGAAAAATCCTGGCTGACAAAACTATTGGACGGCTTTTCCGCGGAACCCAAATCCCGGGAAGAGCTGTTGACGATTATTCAGGACGCGGCGGCGAACAAGCTGCTGGATCAAGAAGTCCTATCCATCATCGAAGGCGCGCTGGATGTGGCGGACCAGCAGGTGCGCGAGATCATGATCCCGCGCTCGCAAATGGTCGTGGTAAAAATGGATCAGCAGCCCTCCGAGTTTTTGCCCATGGTAATCGAATCGGGCCACTCGCGCTTTCCGGTTATCGGCGAATCCATGGATGATGTAAGAGGGATTCTGCTGGCCAAGGATTTACTCCAACTTATCGTCAATGGTACCGAAAACTTTAAACTGGCCAATATTATTCGTCCGGCGAATATTATTCCCGAAAGCAAGCGCTTGAATATTTTGCTGCGTGAATTCCGGGAGAATCGTTACCACATGGCCATGGTGATCGACGAGTACGGCGGCATTGCCGGGTTGGTTACCATTGAGGACATTCTGGAAGAGATTGTCGGCGACATTGAAGACGAAACCGATGAAGATATTGACGATACCTTTATACGCGCGGTGTCGGAAAATGAATTTGTAGTGAAGGCGCTTACTCCCATTGAGGACTTCAACGATTATTTCGAGGCTGGCTTCAGTGACGAAGAATTCGATACCGTCGGTGGTATTGTGACCAAAGCGTTTGGCCATGTGCCGTTGCGCAACGAAACCACGGACTTGGACGGTTTCCAGTTTCGAGTTTTGTATTCCGATAACCGGCAAATTCATTTGTTGCGCGTAAGCAAATTGAGCCCACAATAATTCGTACTCGTCCTCGGTTCGGGACCCCTACTATCCATGCACCTATCGTCCAGGCTCAGCAACATTGATTGGCGTTGGCTACTACCCGCCCTAGCTGGTGCCATCGTGCCCCTGTCGTTGGCTCCCTTCGATTTCTGGCCGCTGGCCTTCATCAGCCTGGGCACATTTTCACTGGTTTTATTTCAAGCCGATGCCAAACAAGCCTTCTGGCGCAGTTGGGTTTTTGGTTTGGGCATGTATGGCGTGGGCGCCAGTTGGGTGTTCGTCAGTATTTACCAGTTTGGCAATGTGGCTCCCGCATTCGCGCTGTTACTAACGGTATTATTTGTGGTGGTGCTTTCCACGGTTTTCGCCCTACCCTTCATCGTCCTGGGCCGCTGGTTGAGTCGCTCGCCGCTTGGCATGCTGGTGGCCCTCCCCGCCCTCTGGGTAATCGGCGAGTGGATTCGCACCTGGCTGTTCACCGGGTTTCCCTGGCTTTACCTTGGCTACGGACATTTGCAAAGCTGGCTTGCCGGCTGGGCGCCGGTGGTGGGCGTGATGGGCGTAAGCTTTATCGTGGCAGTAACGGGCGGCGCTTTGGCATTTTTATGGCTCGGTCGCGAACATAAAACCTGGGCCGTTGTTCCCCTCGTTGTCTGTGCGCTGCTGTGGGGTACCGGCGCGGGCTTGCAATCGGTGCAGTGGACCCAAACCTATCGACAGCCGGTTGATGTGGGCATCGCCCAAGGCAATATCCCCCAGGACAAAAAATGGGACCCGGCATTTTTGCAACCCACCTTGGAACGGTATTTTTCCATGACCGACCAATTGTGGGACAACGACTGGGTCATTTGGCCGGAAGCCGCCATGCCACTCGTATATCATCAAGCACTTCCGATCATCGACGAATTGAAACGCCAAGCCTTGCGGAATGACGCCGCGCTGATTACCGGTGTACTCTACGATTCGCGCAACGATAGTAATACCTACTACAACAGCATTGTCGGCATTGGTCTCGGCGCGGGCATATACCACAAGCAGCGCCTTGTTCCCTTCGGTGATTACGTACCGCTGCGGGACTGGTTTGGCCCCGTCCTGTCGATTTTTAATCTGCCCATGTCGGTGTTGAAGCCGGGCCCGTCCAATCAGCAAGGCCTGCAGGTGGGCGAAGCACTGATCGCCCCTTCCATTTGCTACGAAATCGCCTATCCCGACGTGGTCGCGGCCGGCGCCGCCGATGCTCACATTTTGATTACCATCAGCAACGATGCCTGGTTCGGCGCTTCCATCGGCCCCTTGCAGCACATGCAAATCGCCCAGATGCGAGCACTGGAGACTGGCCGCTATCTGATTCGCGCCACTAACAATGGCGTCAGTGCCCTGGTTAACGACAAAGGGGAAATCACCGGCCGAACCGACAGATTCGTCCAGCAAACATTAAAGGGCACGGTGGAATTGCGAAGTGGAATGACGCCGTTTATGCGCTGGGGCAGCGAGCCCATTGTGTTCTTGTGCATGTTGTTGGTGGGAGCGGCTTTTTTTGTCGTTCGTGAGTAGCAGGTCAGTATTGTGGTGAATCCAAACCTGTGCCCTCATCCCGTTTGGCACTGCGTATGGCATTTCGAAACCGCATGAATACATCCCTGTAGCTCCCTCGCTTCGTCCCTGAATCGAGGGTTT
>JBBDIU010000095.1:0-19591 GCA_040880205.1 Cellvibrionaceae bacterium | reverse complement strand
CCATGGCCCCGTCCCGTTGCTGTCCTGCACCTATTCACTCCGAAACAGCACCCGCCCAGCCGCGCAAAGCTGCTCCGTGCTTGCGCCAACCCAATTTCACCTTTCACCTTCACCTTTCACATTTCACATCTCATCTCACATCTTGCAATTCCCTCCCCGGCTGAAATAATGGCCACCCACAAACTTCCTACCATAGAGGACGCCATGCACTACAACACCCTGGACTGTCACTTAGACAAGGGCGTAATGACCCTGACGCTCAACCGGCCCGAGCAACTCAATGCCTTCACCGTGGAAATGGCTCGCGAGCTCATCGACTTCTTCGAACGCGCCAAAGAGGATGATGGGATAAAGGCCATCGTCGTCACCGGCGCTGGCCGGGCCTTCTGTGCGGGCATGGACCTGTCAAGCGAAGGTAATGTGTTTGGCCTGGATGAAGATCAGCGTCCCACGCTGGAAGATATGGAAAATCGCCTCGATGATCCAGCTATTCATGAGGGCGTGCGCGATACCGGTGGGCGTGTGTCGCTGGCCATTTACAACTGCGCGAAACCGGTAATTGCCGCCATCAACGGCCCGGCAGTGGGAATCGGTGCGACCATGACCCTGCCGATGGACATCCGTCTTGCATCGGACAAGGCGAAGATCGGCTTTGTGTTCGGCAAAATCGGCATCGTTCCGGAGGCTTGTTCGAGTTGGTTTTTGCCGCGCATTGTCGGCATTTCACAAGCGCTGGAATGGGTCTACACCGCCGATATCTTTGACGGTGAGGAAGCCAGGCGCGGAGGGCTGGTGAGGGATGTGCTACCCGCCGACAAACTGCTCGAAGAAGCCCGGCAGTTGGCGCACAAGATTGTCGACAAGCGCTCGCCCGTCGCCATTGCTCTCGCCCGCCAGATGCTCTATCGCAACTCGGCCCAGCCTCACCCCATCGAAGCCCACAAGGTGGATTCACTGGCGATGTTTTACACCAGTATCGGCGACGGCAAGGAAGGGGTTAAGAGCTTTCTGGAAAAGCGCAGTCCGGAATTTAGCACCAAGGTCAGTAGCGACATGCCGCCGTTTTATCCCTGGTGGAATGATTCCACGGAGCGCGAGTAAGCATGGCGGAGCCATTGGACAACCAAATTATCGAGCTGCAAACGCGCATCCAGTTTCAGGAAGATGCTCTGAATAAGCTGGACGAAGTCGTAATAAGGCAAGGCGAACTGGTTGATCGGCTGGGCCGGAAAATAACGGAATTGGAAGACAAGCTGGAGCAAATGAGATACGAGCAAAGTAGCCCTCAAGCATCCAGCGATGAAAAACCACCACACTATTGATTGCCGGCCCGTGAAGCCGCGTGTTATTAAGCATACCGCCCGGGTTGTGGCAGCATGATATCCAGAGCAAATTCGACGGACCTTGGCGAATACCAACTTCAGCGGCCCGGCGGGATGATCAAATCCGCTTAGTTGCAACCGGGCACCCGCCACGACCTGATCTATAACTGCAAACCATCGTGTTCCGCCGGGTTCGAAGAACACCGAATACGGCGGCCTGTTCGTACAGCTGGCGTTCTACTTTTAAGCCATCGGACCAAAATACAGGTAACAGTCACAATCTATTCACTATTCACTATTCACCCATATCTTGCTTATTCTGTAGCTATTTGCTACATTTTTAGCCGTAGCAGTCAGCTACGTAACGCGGAACAGCAGGAGGGCACCATGGCCAAGGCCAAATCCCCCATTCGTTTGCAGCAAGACACCATGTCGGCGGCTGAGCGTGAAGCCAAGCTCTACAATCGCACCCAGGCCCAGCAATTGGAATATTGGATCAAGCTGGGTCGCAAAGTGGCGGATGTGGCCGATGCGAAAACCCTGCTCGACGTCCAGGCCGGTTTCGCTACGCTCTCGGTACAGCCGGTGGCTGTGCCCGATGTTAATCCGGACGATATTTTCGCCGAGTTGGGGCGGGCAGCGACAGCGAAGGAGCGTAAGCGGGGCGGCGCACAGGGCGCCACCACTGGATTGGCTGACAGCATGGCCGACCACGCCAGCATTCGCTACCAAGCCTCCCCGGCGCATCCCGGTCTGCTGGAAAGAATTGACAGCAAAACCGGCCACACCGATCTGGGCTATTTCCTCAATGGCGAATTCATTCCCTACAACGACGGCGATGGCAAACGGGTAGCGGATCTTGGCCAGTAAGCTATGGGTGCTGGCCGGCGGTAATGGGGCGGGGAAAAGTTCCTTCTACCGTACCTTTCTACAACCGGCCGGCATCCCCCTGGTGAACGCCGACCTTATTGCCCGACAGGTCTATGAACTACAGGCCGAGAAAAACAGCTACGCCGCGGCCAAAATCGCCGAGGAGCAACGCCAGCGTTTTCTCCTCACGGGCCAATCATTCTGCTTTGAAACGGTGTTTTCCCACCCCTCCAAAATCGACTTTATCGCCAAGGCTAAAGCACTTGGCTATCAGGTTGTTCTGGTTTTTATTCATCTCAGCTCGCCAGACCTGAACAAGGCGCGTATTTCGCAGCGGGTCGAGGCGGGCGGTCACTCCGTGCCGGACAACAAGGTCGAACCGCGCATCCGTCGAGCGCTGGACAATCTCGCAAAAGCTATTCCCCTGTGCGATCAAGTCCGGTTGTTGGACAATTCCTCCGCCATCAATCCCCTGCAACTAATCGCAACGGTTCGCAACGGCGGGGCGAAGGTCGAGCTGCACCAGCAACCGCTGCCAAAGTGGGCGGCCCAGGCATTGCGGGGATTTACCGAGGGAAAGCGCCCGCGATTAAAAAAGGTGCGATAGCAGCCGCGAAAGGCAGTGAACGTCACGCATAAAAAAAGCGCTCCCCGGTGCGGGGAGCGCTTTCAATCAACCAGTCTTGAAAACGCCTACATCTCGTTGGTGATGTAGCGGGAAATGATCGCGTCATCCGCGTCCGACAGCCCGCCGTAAACGAATGGATGGTAGCGCCTATCGCCATCCACATACAGTTTTAACCAGGCGACGGCAAAGCGGCCGATGTGAGGATGAACCTCCAGGTTGCTGCGCTCGGTGTTGCCGATAAAGTGATTGCCGCCGGTAAATTCCAGGTAAACCTTGGTGGTGCTATCGGGAATCGCTTGGTAATGAGGCCAGGCGTGATCGGCCACTGCCGCAATGCGGTCGGTTTCACCGGCGATAACCAGGGTGGGCGCGGTGGTGCCACTAAAATCCGCATTCGGTTGCCAGGGCGTGAAAGGGATTGACGCCTTAATCTTGTCGCTGTTGCTGTGCGCCGCCAACAGTGCACCACCGCCGCCCATGGAATGGCCCATCACCGCCATTTTGTCGGTATCCAATTTACCGTGTAGCGGGCTGCCCGCGCGGCTGTTTTCTCCCCGTAGGACGTCCACCGCCGCCATTAGCGCCGCAGCCCGCGCATCCGGGCGGTCCCGGGGTTCGTTGGTGTTAAAGGTCAGTACCGCGAAGCCGTGGGATGCCAAGCGCGGGCCCCACCAGCTCATATGGTTCTGGCTTTCGGTAAAGCCGGGCGAGATCGCCACCGCCCCAAAGGGAGTGGCCTTGTCCGCGGGATAGTATACGGTGGCATCGCCGTATTCCGGCACATCCGGGAGTTCGGTATAACTCTCCACTTGGTATACCCCCTCGCCAGACAGGTATTCAACGGTAGGAGCGGGTTCGGTAACCGGCTGCGTCGCGCAGGCCGTGAGAATCAGGCCGCAGATGCAGATAAAGACCGGAGCGTAGGAAAATTGCTTTCGCATGGAATACCTCTTATTTTAGGCGCGGCTGTTGGATACGATCAAGCGAGTCAAGTACTGTATGTGAATAGTACTGTATGTCATTAGCGGGAACAAAGCGGCTTGATGTTTCTTAAACGAGCCAGATAGCGCGGATTGAGGCATAGTGAGGCACGGTCATGCATATCCGGTGCTATGAAGCCAGCGATCTCGATACAATCATCACGGTATTCACGCAGTCAGTGCATCAATTGACTGGCGAGCACTACACCGACGCCCAACGCAATGCCTGGGCACCGCGGGCGGCAAACCGGGAGAAATGGGCAGCACGCATGGAAGGATTGAATACCTTGGTTGCGGATGGCAACGATGGAATTGCCGGCTTTCTCGCCTATGAAATGAATGGCTACATTGATCTGCTGTATGTTTCGCCCCGCTATGCTCGTGGTGGGGTGGCCTCGGCGCTTTATCGCGAGGTCGAATCGGCATTGGTGTCGACCGGCTTGAAAGAGCTGTTTACCGAGGCGAGTGCGGTAGCAAGGCCCTTTTTTGAAAAACAAGGGTTTAAGTTCGAAGCGGAACAGACTGTCAATCGACGTGGGGTTGGCTTCAACCGTTTTGCCATGCGAAAAATTATCATCTGATAAATAGAGTGACGAACATGCGAGATTACTTTAGAAAAATATTGTGGCCGATTCTTCGGATTTTCGAAGGCAGTGAGGGTCCTTACAACTACCGTCCACTGCATAGAAAAATACTGCTCGTGATGGGCTCCTTGTTTTCAATTCTTTCGTTGGTTTCGCTATATTTTGGTTTTTCGGTTGGACAAGCTGCGGCGCTGGTTCCTGTTCTGGTGTTCTTTGCAGCGGGTAGTACGTGCATGGCGGTTGGATTGCTGGGTAGCGACAGGGCGGTTGCAAAAATATGGGGTGGTAGATGAATCGATTCGTATTTATCCCCCTGCTTTTGTTTTGTCCAAGCGCATTTTCCGATCATTTGGCACATGATTTGGTGGCCGCTGCCCTGGAGCGCGCCAATCACAGTGTCCGCTATGACGGTGGCTATTTGTCCATTCCCTATCCGAACGGTGACGTGCCCGCAACGATAGGCGTTTGCACCGATGTTATTATTCGATCCTACCGAGCCTTGGGTATCGACCTCCAGCAGCTAGTGCACGAAGACATGACGGAAAATTTTGCGCACTACCCCTCGAAGCGTATTTGGAACCTTAGTCGCCCGGACTCCAATATCGATCATAGACGCGTTCCCAACTTGCAAGTGTTTTTCTTAAGACACGGTGACACGCTTGCGGTTACCGACAACAAATACGACTATGTAGCGGGCGATATTGTGACCTGGATACTGCCCGGCAACCTGCCACACATCGGCATCGTAACGGATAGGGTTTCGCCTGCTACCGGAAACCCGCTTATTGTTCACAATATTGGCGCGGGTCCAAAGGTTGAGGACATGCTGTTTAGTCATGACATCACTGGACACTACCGCTACTTACCTGGCGAAGATGAAACTGGAATCACGCGTAATGTCCAGTGAGCCTTGGCTGCGTAGCACCCCGAAAGGTCGTTGAGACCGTGGTAGTGGCGCAAAACGAATTTTTTTCTTACACTACTGGGGGCGAATGGAGAGATTATAAAACGAAGCGCAAAATAAACAATGGCTCCGGACAGGGTACGCTCTGTTGTTGAGCTTTGAGTTCGGTAGCTAAAGGAAGGATTAACAGCGTGGAAGAGCGATCGTGGAGGCGTTTTTTGTGGTGGGTAAGTGCCGCATTGTTTATGGGGCTCTCTGTACAGCCATTCCCAGTGGTTGCCCAGAATGCCAATTTCTCAATTCCGCGCGTCGCCGACGCCCCCATAATCGACGGCAATATCGAAGCTCATGAATGGCGAGATGCTATCCGAGTAAACCTGACCACGGAAACCCGACCTTCAGAGAACACCGCCGCACCTGTCGCGACGCAAGCGCTCCTGATGGAAGATGGGGACAAGGTTTATGTTGCCTTTATAGCTCATGATCCGGATGTTGAAAAAATTCGCGCTTACTATCGCGATCACGATCAGAACGGCGGCCACGACAGTGTCGGTGTGGTATTGGACACATTCAATGACAGGAGGCAGGCTTTTGAGTTCTTCGTCAATCCTCTGGGTGTGCAACGGGACGCTATTAACGATGACATAAACAAGCGCTACGACAGCGCCTGGGATGCGTTGTGGGAGAGTGCCGGGCAAATTAACCACGACAATTACACGGTGGAAATGGCCATTCCATTTAATCAGCTGCGTTTTAGAGGCAGCGGTGAGCGGCAGACTTGGGGGATCGATTTGGTGCGGTTGTATCCGCGGGATAGGAACTATCGCTTCGGCTCCAATCCAATAAATCGCAACATCAGCTGTTACTTGTGTCAGTTTCAACAAATGGAAGGCTTTGATCAGCTTGAGCCGAGCGTTAACCTGATCCTCACGCCGACGCTGACGACCGGCATTTCCGAGTCGCGAGAGGATCCCGCCAATAACCGCGATTGGGTGCGGGAGGATGACGATTCCCAAGCGAGCCTGGACATGCGTTGGGGTATCAATCAGAACCTCTATCTGAATGCGACGATAAACCCCGATTTTTCCCAGGTGGAGGCCGATAACGCACAGTTGGATGTGAATACCACGTTTTCCTTGTTTTTCCCCGAGCGTCGCACGTTTTTTCTCGATGGCGCCAGCTATTTTAATTCACAGTTGAATATTGTTCACACACGCAATATCGCCGATCCCGACTATGGACTAAAACTGACTGGTAAAAGCGGCGCAGGCGGTTATGGAGTATTGGCGTCGAGGGACACCCAAACAAGCTTTGTCATACCCGGTAACCAAGGCTCGCAATTGGCCAGCTTGGAAAGCTTGGAAAGCGATGTCACCATTGCCCGCTATCGCCATGACATGGGCGAAAATTCCGCGCTTGGCATTATTGCCACCGACCGACGTGGCGGTGAATACGCCAATTCGGTGGTTGGGCTGGATGGTGTATTTCAACTGAATGATAGTGATCGCATTCGATTTCAAGGCCTGCAATCCCGATCAGAGTATCCGCTCGAAGTCCAGGAAGACTTCGAGCAGGATGCTAAGCTCGATGATCACGCCTACGCTCTGGAATACCGCCACAGTGACCGACGTTGGGACTGGTTCGGGCGTTACGATGAGCGCGGCAAGGACTTTCGTGCGGACCTGGGCTTTGTCAACCGCGTTGATTTCAGTAAGCACGAATACGGCGGAGGACATACTTGGCTACCGGATCAGTTTCCCTACAGTCGTATTCGTCTCGGTGGAAACTGGGATAAAACACGCGCGCAGGACGGTCAGGAGCTCGAGGAGGAGCTCGAAAGTTTCGTATCGCTAAACGATGGACCCAGGCAGTCCTTTATAGAATTTGGCGGCGGCATCCGTGAGCGATTCTTTGATGGGCAGTACTTTGACGAGGATTTCAAAGTCTTCGTTACGGGTGGGCGCCCCGTCCCCGATATATTCGTATTTTTTCTGGCCGAGTCTGCCGAAACCATTGACTTCGCTAATACCCGACTGGGTAAATCGCGAGTGTACCGGGCGGAATCCTCCTATCAAATCGGAAAGCACTTGAGTGCAGGGTTGAATTATGCTCACCAGCGCTTTGTCGTCGACGACGACCGGTTGTTTACCACGCGACTAACCGACTTTCGCGCGACCTACCAATTTGATAATCGCAGTTTTTTGCGTTTTTCTCTTCAGCACTCGAATACTGAACGTAACCCTTTGCTGTATGAAGATGAAGTCGACGCAACAAACAAGGCCGTCGCTACTCAACTCCTCTACAGCTATAAAGTCAATGCGCAGTCGAGGTTTTATGTTGGCTACTCCGACGCCGGCTTTCGAGATGACAACCTGGAAGAAATGGAAAGATCCAAGCGCACTATTTTTGTAAAAGCCAGTTACGCTTGGCAGCGGTAGGACCTGCCCAACCGCGGTGCGGTCACGCAACAGAGGCCGTCGCCGGTGACGGATTACTGAACCACCGCATTCCACACCAAACCCACCAGTGAAACCACGGCAACAATCAGCAACAAAACCACTGCAAAAAGTCCAAGGACAAAACCTATCGTAGTGACCGCGCTACGCTGGTAGGTTTCCCGTGGACTGTGTTGATAGCGCTCGAGCAGTCGCGCATTGCGCAAATTGGCTTTCCAGAAAAAATCAAACACATCGCCAATGATGGGAACGGCGCCCAGTCCGGCGTCGATGAGAATATTGATAATCATCCGCGCCAGCACCATTTTTGGTAGGTTTTGTTGGTAAGCCTGGTACACAATCCAGGTGGACAGGCCGCCGCCGATGGCATCACCCACGCCCGGAATCAGGCCAATGATGCCATCCAAACCAATGCGATAACCGCCGGGCAGGGGGATGCTACTGTCCAGTAGCCAGCCAAGCAGGTGGCGTTGTCTGAATTCGGTATCGGTATCGATGGCCTTGGATTCCCCGCAGGGTTGGCGCGTTGTCATTTGGATCTACCCTCATGAAGTGTGTTTGTCCTCGGATTCCTTACGTCCTCGAATTCCCTACCTAGTTTGGTGTTGGAGAATCTCGTGATGGACAGTTTAAGGGAGCGAGAGCAAGTAGTGAGCCACATCCAATGTCGCGTCAGTCTTGGCCTGGGGATTGCACTGGTGACTGCAATTGTTCTGATTCGGCGATACCGCTATCACCGCAAGGATTTGTGATTAATGACAGCAAGAGGAGGCAATGTCCAAGCTCCGCATGAGCCGGCAACTGCGGGGGAGACGGGTTCGGTGTCATCCTCGGTATCCTGGGTGCGTCGCCTGCAGGATCGGGACAATACCAATCGCGCCATCATGGGTTTGCTGTTTTTCATTGCAGTGGTGCTTACCTTCTATCTGGTGCAGTCGGCTTCGCCGATTTTAATTCCTATTACCTTCTCCTGGCTACTGAGTACACTGTTGTACCCGGTGGTTCAGTTTGCCCAGCGTTGCAAGGTGCCAGCGGTAATGACTGCTGGATTTGTGGTGGCGCTGTCGGTTGGTGGTTTTGTTCTGCTGCTGTTATTGGTCATGGGGCCAGCCGCGCAATGGATTAGCGAGTTACCTGCCACCTTGCAGCAGCTTCGGCAACAACTGTACTCCGTCGAAGGCGCACTGTCGGAACTTCGCGAGGTTACCCGGGAAGTGAGCGAGCTGGCGGACTTGGACGACGAGGAAGTGGAAGCCATCGCGGTGCAGATAGAAGAGACCAATGTGCTGCGTGGCTTCATCACGGAAAACCTGGTCTCCGTTTTGTCCTCCATGGCAATAATCGTCTTTCTAACTTTTTTTTTGCTGGCTTCCGGCAACCGTATGTTGCGTGCAATGACCCGCTTGGGCCCAAGTTTGGCGGCGCGCCGCCGCATTGTTTGCACTGTGCGGCGAATACGGGGAGGGGTGGCACACTATCTGGCGACCATTAGCGTGATCAACGTTAGTCTCGGCGTGATTGTTACCCTGACGATGCACGTTTTGGGTGTGCCCAACCCGTTGCTGTGGGGATTGGTGGCGGGCGTGTTGAACTTTGCGCCCTATATAGGCCCGGCGGTTACCCTGGCGATCTTATCCCTGGTCGGCATTAGCAGCTTCGACAACCTGGCCACAGCGTCAATGGTCCCGCTGGCGTTTTTCGTGCTTACGGTGTTGGAAGGGCAGCTTGTTACCCCCATGGTGGTTGGCCGACGCCTCGCCATGAGCCCGGCGACGGTTTTTATATCGGTGGTAATTTGGGGTTGGTTGTGGGGTGTGGCGGGAGCGCTAATGGCGGTACCGATTGTTGCCAGTTTGAAAATCATATTTGCCAACATTCCGTCCCTGGAGAGTTTGGCTCGACCGCGGGAGTAGGGGCTATTCGTTTTTGATTCGACACACCAGTAGGCTGTGCCCGAAATTTAAGTGCTTTTCACTATCGATGACCAAGCCGGCCGCTTCCACCAAAGGGCGAAATTCGTCGTAGCAGTACATTCGGCTTGCACCGTTCGCCACGCAAGTAAAGTACAGCGAGGTGGCATTGAGGCTGAGAGAGGCGGCGGTAAACTGCTGCTTATCAGAAAAGGGTTCGAGGATGTATAAGCGCGTGTTGGCGTCCATCTGCTGGCAAAGTCGGTGCAAAATGTTGGTTATGTTTTCGGGGCTGAAACAATCCAGGAACTGGCTCATCCAGATAACGTCGCAATCCCCGGGAAATTGACTGCCGTCGGCCAGGACATCCATAGGACATAAGGTGACCCGTTCGCAAAAGCCGCTGGCAGTGATGGATTGGGCGGCTATGTTGAGTTGGCCCGGCAAATCCACCATGACCATATGGACCTGCGCGTCGTAAGCCAGGCATTTCAGTGCCCAGCGGCCGGTATTGGCTCCGATATCCAATAGTCGCTGCACCGGTTGTTCAAAAACGGTGGACAACAAGTTATCGAATACGGCATCGGAGTAGTAATGATCGAAGCGGAACCAACTCGACCGGGCAGGTTCCTCTAGTTGGGAAAGCCCTTGGTAGACATTGGACCAATCGCCCAACGTATGTAGCCCCGCCGGTCGGCCTTCCATTAGAGATCGTTCCAAAAAGGGCAGGGCCTTGTAGCAGATGTCCCGTACAAAATCCATATTGACCTGGGTCATGGTGTCGTTCAGCAGAAAATAGCCAAGATCATCCAATAGCAGGCTGTCGCCTTGTCGTTTTACGATTTCCACATCCACCGCTAAATCCATTAATACTGACACGGCGTAGTCGGACAAGCCTACCCGCTGACTTAATTCGGTTGAGGTTAGGCCGGTGCTGTTGGCCTCATTGAGGCAAGCCAGCAAACCGGTCTTCCGCATCACATCGGCAGCATAAAAAATAATGGGCGCAAAAGCGATTTGCTGTGCGCGGGACCGAGCTTTGACCGCAGGTGTCTGTCTATTTTTTAAGTTGGTCTTCGGTGCTTGTGGTGTGTCGTAAAGGGCCACGGTATCTCCGACAATTTGTTGATGGTCTACCTACACACTTTGGGGATACCGGACACGTCCAACAGCCATTGCAGTAGATATTGCTGAGCCGGGCGGAGCCCAGGCGCTATGAGATTGTAGCAGTGATGGCCCGGCCCGTCACAAGCATGCTGCCGTCTCCACACGGTTGAAGCGCGACTCGGCCTGGGTGGGGTGTCGACGTAAGGTCAATTCCAAAAATCTTCCGCAAGTTGCTAATAACCAACGGAATATGCCATGCGAGGCCGAATTTTTCATCGCCTCACTACAGAAAGCAGAGGTTCAAGCAGTTGCGTCAATCCGATAATCGATGCACAATTTCGCGCCGCCTGTGAGTCATGGGTACCAAACTGATATTTGAGGGTATTGAGCCTCCGGCACAGAAAGTAAAAACCAACCAAAAGGGAAGATTATGTCCATTAGTAAAGCTAACTTGAAATTTCCTGTTTCCACCCTGACCAAGTGGAGCCTCGGGGCGTTGACAATGGCTACTTTGGCCCTGTCCGCCAACGTTTTCGCGGCCCCCAAGGGCAACCCATTCCAGGAAATCAAAGCCTCCATCGACGAGTTGAGCCAACAGCTTGAATCGCTGAGCGCTATTGTCGACGAGCAGTTGACCACCGCGGTTCCCGTTGATGTCGCCGTCGATTGCAACGCCGGCGAAAGCATTTCCGACGTGCTGACTGAATACAATACCGCCACCGCGCCCTTGACCATCAATATCAGCGGGGTTTGCAACGAGGTCGCTGCTGTACTGCGAGGCAATGTCACTTTGCAGGGCGTTACCGGAGACGCCGGTATTCACTCGGATTCCCCGACTTTTGGCAGTGTCACCGTGTCGCGGGGAGCAAGGAATGTCCGCGTTTTCAATCTGGCGCTTACCGGTGGTCAGTACGGCGTTTTAGTAGTGAAAAATTCCCAGGTGCTAGTTAGCGACGTGAATATCCATCAAACCGTCACGGGGCTTGTGGCCGTGGACAATTCGATGGTGGACCTTACCGCATCCAATGTACACGATAGCAACAGCGGTGTTATCGCGTCCCTGGGTGGCACGATCAACCTAAGTAATACCATAATCGAAAATAATTCCGGATTCGGTGTTGTGGCAATGAGCAACGGTCTTGCCAATCTTCGCAGCGTGGCGCCGGACGGAAGCGAGACCGACGGCGTAACCTTGCGCTACAATGGCAACGGTGTGGTGGCACAGGACGGAGGTCGCGCGCTGATCGCTGACGCACAGATAGAGTTTTCCGGATTCGGGGTGTTTGTCAGGACCCAGGCTTCGGTAACGTTCAATGGTGACAATGTGATCAATGGCCATGCTACTGCCGGCGTGTTTGCCCAGCGCAATACAAGTGTGGTGTTCAACCCGGGCAATCACACTATTAGCAATAACGGTTTCGGTGTTAATTGCTCGGCCGACACAGCGTATTTAGCGGCTGCCGTACCGACCTTTATTAATAACGGCTTTGGCGATATCGTCGGCTGTACTGGACCCTGATCGGTCCTTTCAACCGCACTTTTACACCGGCCCTAACAGGGCCGGTTTTCGTTCACGGAGCCGAGGGATTCCAGGTAACTGCCTGCTTCTGCTTCGTCTGCTTCGTCTTCCGGGGCGCAGCCCGACTCGGGCATTTGCAATAAGGATGGCGGAAGCGATCTCATCACCGATCGCCAGGACTAGAATGTCCGCGGCTGGTATAGTCGTGGTCGAGCTCAGATGTTGTTCGTGTGGTCCAACGGGCTGTGTTCCAGCGTAGAGGCCGGATCGCAAGCGAGCGCTCGAATAGAGATCAATAACCACGCAGATGTGAGGAGAACAATAATGTGTGATGACCATACCCTTGAAGACGATCAAAAATTTCTGGCGAACAGAGGCCTTACCCGCAGACAATTTGGAATGGCAACCGCCGGTGCGGCGCTGGTGGCGGCCTTGCCACCTATGGCCAACGCCCAGGACATAACTGAATCCGAAGTAAATGTTGAGACACCAGACGGGGTCGCCGACTGCTACTTTGTTCACCCCGCCAGTGGCAAACACCCGGGCGTGGTAGTGTGGCCCGATATTCTCGGTTTGCGCCCGGCCTTTCGAATCATGGGCAAGCGCCTGGCTCAATCCGGTTACTCGGTATTGGTGGTCAATCCGTTCTACCGCAACGCGAAAGCACCGGTGGTGCCGGAAGGGGCCAGTTTTCAGGACGATGCCATTCGCAGCAAGGTGATTCCCATGGCCCGCGCGCTTTCCGCGGAAACCCATGTGGCCGACGCCCGTGCCTTCGTGGGGTTCCTGGATCAACAGGACGCGGTTGACACCAGCCGCAAGGTGGGTACCACCGGATACTGTATGGGCGGTCCCATTATCATGCGCACTGCCGCCTCGGTGCCCGAACGAATCGGCGCTGCTGCCTCCTTCCACGGCGGCGGCCTGGTGACAGCTGATGACAGCAGTCCGCATTTATTGATTCCCCAAATGAAGGCCGATTTTCTGATTGCGATAGCGGAAAACGACGATGAACGCGATCCCCAAGCCAAGAATGTTTTGCGGGAGCATTTCGACAAAGCAGGACTCAAGGCGGAAATCGAAGTATACGAAGGTGCCATGCACGGCTGGTGCCCACCGGATTCCGCGGTCTACAATGAGGCACAAGCGGAGCGAGCCTGGAGTCGGTTGCTGGCTTTGTTTGAAACGGCGCTGGGGTGATCAGGTAACAGGTAACAGGGAACAGGTAACAGGGGTTTCAGGTAACAGGTGACAGGGAACAGGTAACAGTTAAAGAATGAACTATGAACAGTGGAGGCTCCATGGCTGAGGTTCGATTCAGGGAATATAAAGTTGTTCATATTGCCGAAGGGGGTTGCGGGACTATTTTGCTTGGGGCTTCCGGGCTGCCGCTAAAGAAGGTTGAAGCGGAACTCAATGCGCTGGCGGCGGATGGTTGGCAGGTGGTTTTTCAGGTGCTGGAGATGAAGCGTTTCTGGCTGTTCTGGCAGCGCGAAGCGGTGATTGTAACTCTCGGGCGCTGATCCGTGTTCAAGCAGTTTGCTTTGTGGGTGATCGCGCGCTATCGGCACACCGGTGGCGGGCGTCGTTGGTTTGGGGTGGATTGCAATTTTGAGCCCAGTTGTTCCGCGTATGCGCATCAGGCCATCAGCCGTTTCGGTCTGTATCAGGGTATGCGGTTGACTCGACAACGCTTGCGCCGCTGTACGGCTCGCGACAGCTTTTGCAAGTGTCTGGAACCGGTTCCGGAGAAGTTTCGTGATTTCAATGCTCAATCAACAAGAAGTTGACGCCGAAGAAGAACGCTTGCGAGAGATGGCGGGAAAACTTCCAGACGACAAACGCAAGGCATTCTATCGTGAGGCGAGCCGGCAACTGCGCGATCCGGATACTTACGCGACCCTGAATTGGTTCTTCTTGGTGGGTCTACACCATTTCTACCTGGGCCGCTGGCAAAGAGGCCTTGTCGATCTCGGAGCGTTTTTACTCGGCTTGTTTCTACTATTTGCCCAGCAATACCTATTGGGCAGCTTGTTAATCGGGATTGTCGCCATCGTCGAACTGTGGGCATTGTTCCACGCGCAAATTATTGTGCAAGATTGGAATAATGGGATTTATCAGCGTCTGTTGGAGCAGCAGGGCAGGCGATAGGTGATTCATCCCTCCAACTCCTCCCACCGCCGGTACAATCGCTTAAGTTCTTCTTGCAGGTTCGCTAACTCCTTGAACACCCGGTCCATCAGTTCCTGTTCTCCGTTGTAAAATTCGGGCTCGGCAATTTGCTGCTCCAGTGCCGCCACGGCCTGCTCGGCCTGTTCTATCTCACCTGGCAGTTTTTCGAGCTCCCGTTGCAGTTTGTAGGAGAGCTTTTTCGATGAAGCCTGGGGTTGCGGTTTTGTGTGCTGTGGTTTGTTCTGATCGTAAGCGAGCTGCTGTTCTCCAGTCGCGGCACGCTGACGCAGCCAGTCTTCATAGCCGCCCACGTACTCGTTCACCACGCCGTCACCCTCAAACACAAAGGTGCTGGTTACCACGTTATCGATAAAGCTGCGGTCGTGGCTGACCAGTAATAGCGTACCGCTGAACTCTACCAAGATTTCCTCCAGCAGCTCCAGGGTCTCCAGGTCCAGATCGTTGGTGGGCTCATCGAGCACCAGCACATTGGCGGGTTTGCTGAACAGATGGGCGAGGATCAGCCGATTTTGCTCGCCGCCGGACAGAGATTTTACCGGTTGCCGGGTGCGGTCCGGCGCGAACAGAAAATCCTGCAAGTAACTGATCACGTGTCGCTGTTTGCCGTTGATGGTAATGAATTCACGACCTTCCGCGATGTTGTCGATGACGGTCTTTTCCGGCTCCAGTTGGCTGCGCAATTGATCGAAGTAGGCTACCTCCAAATTGGTGCCCAGCTTGACCTTGCCGGAATCCGGGGCAAGTTCGCCCAGGAGTATTTTTAGCAAGGTGGTTTTGCCCGCACCGTTGGGGCCGATCACACCGATTTTGTCGCCGCGCAAGATGGTGGTGGAAAAATCCCGGATTACCGGTTCGCCATCATAATACTTGCAGATGTGCTGAGCTTCCGCCACGATTTTGCCCGAACGTTGCGCCTGTTCCATTTGCAGGTTGGCCTTGCCCATTTGCTCGCGTCGCTGGCGTCGTTCCTCGCGCATTTTTTTTAGCGCACGGACTCGACCTTCGTTGCGAGTGCGGCGGGCTTTAATACCCTGACGAATCCACTGCTCCTCCTTGGCGAGCTTCTTGTCGAATTCGGCGTTGGCGCTTTCCTCCGCCGCCAACTGTTCGTCCCGAAACCGCAGAAAGCCGCGATAGTCGCCGTGCCAATGACGCAGTTGGCCGCGATCCAGTTCCAGAATCTCGTTGGCAACCGCCTGCAAAAAAGTACGGTCATGGGTGATGACAATGATGGCGCCGCGGTAATCCCGCAAATAGCTTTCCAGCCACTGGATGGCGATAATGTCCAGGTGGTTGGTGGGTTCGTCCAGTAGCAGTAGTTCCGGTTGGCCCACCAGTGCCCGCGCCAGGGCGGCGCGTCGACGCCAGCCCCCGGATAGCGATGCCAGCGGGATGTCCGCATCCAGGTCCAATTGGCTGAGAACAGTCTCCACTTGCTGCTGAAAAGTCCAGCCATCCTGGGATTCCAAGCGCTGTTGTACCCGGGCCAGGGCGGCCATTTCCTTGTCGCTGCCGCTGCCTAGGGTGAGCCGGTGGAATTCCCGAAGCAGGTCGCCCACCTCGCCAAGTCCCTTGGCGACAAACTCGTAGATGGTTTCCTCGTTTGCTTCCGGCAGTTCCTGGTCCAGATAGCTGACGCGTACCCCGGGGCGACGCCACACCTCGCCATCGTCGGAGCGAATATCGCCCGCCAGCAGCTTCAAGAAAGTGGATTTGCCCGCACCATTGCGCCCCAACAGACCAAACCGTTCGCCGGCGCGAACCGTAAGACTGACTCTGTCCAACAAGACCTGTGGCCCGTAGGCAAGGTAGACATCGTTCAAACGGTACAAGGGCATACAAAAACAACGGGTTGGCGGGTGGGCTGTCTTTGTACAGATTCCCGCTCGTCTTGTCTAGGGAGCCTGCCATGACCGCGCACATTGGAACTGCGGGCCCCTGATGGTGCCATAATGGTGTTCAAAGCACGAGGTGAGACTATGCAGCTAAGTGTGGAATTAACGCTTTATCCCTTGCAGGACAATTACCTGGACATCATCCGCGACACCGTCGCCAAGATTCATTCCTACTCGGACCTCAAGGTAAATACCTTTCCTACCGCAACTATCATTATCGGCGAGTACGATCAGGTAATGGACTTGGTAAAGGAAGTGGTGGCCTGGAGTTATCAGACGCACGGCAAATGCGTATTCGTTGCCAAGTTCCTGCCGGACTATGTGGCTGACTAGAACTGCGGCGATTTGTGTTCTAGGCTGGTGACGTCGACCCATCTAATGCTAGTGGGTGCCGGGCATGCTTATTCGAATGGGGCAGGGAAGTCGGATTTTTTTCATTGCCAGATTCAGCCAGCCGATTCTTGTCGTTGGGGTGAGTGGAGGGGGACGAAGAAAGGGTAAGCGGAACCGCCCTCGCGGGCGGTTTACGAGGCCGGGTTACTGACGTTTGCCAGTGAATTCGGCTCCGCCCATGCCGCCCAGGTCCAGATTGCCGGACATGCTGTCGCCATCCTGCTTACCGCTATAGGTCAGGGCAAATTCCTGCCCTTGCATGGAGAGGTTGGCGGTCACGT
Organism: Cellvibrionaceae bacterium; assembly: GCA_040880205.1. Taxonomy (GTDB): domain Bacteria; phylum Pseudomonadota; class Gammaproteobacteria; order Pseudomonadales; family Cellvibrionaceae; genus WACF01. Next base: position 2,549 of record JBBDIU010000095.1, on the reverse strand, counting down.
TGAACTGGTCGCCGTCTACGGTGCCGGATACGTCGGCCGTCCCCAACTGCGGGCTTTCATAGGTTCCGGTCAATGCATTGCCGTCCTGGTCCAGTTTCAAGGTGGGATTGCTGGTACCTTGGTCAGACTGTACGGTCAAAACCCAAGTGCCAGACAAATCCCCGGCCGAAACCGCGGCACTCATGGCCAGGCCGAATAGAACAACGGTTGTTTTGCTAAGTACTCCTTTCATGGTCGAATCCTCGCGTATTATTAGAGCGGCGATTGTAGAGCCGAGTAGCGAGTTTGCGCAATGTGCTTTCGGCTCGATTTTTTTGAACTGGGTAATATTTACAAATATTAACCGCCCGCCGTAGCGCAATTTCGTTGCGTCGCCATGGCGGTTCTTATTCGGGCGCCTATTCGGGAACCCACCAGCCCGAATTGTTGGCCGGTCTTATTTACTGACTGCTTACGGTGCTTGAAGGATATTCGAACCTTGGCTTTTCCAGCTTTGGACTTTCCGCGAAATTAGTCGTTTTGTGAAATCTTCGACGCCTCACTGCACGCAAATTGCATCTACCTTTGTCGCACCGCAGTTGCCACTGGCACTGCCTTCATCGGATACCGTGCGAGTGCACCGCGATCGCACTGATGCTACAGCCAAATATGGATTACGTATGCCAAAGTCATTGCTCCATGGCGCTATATGGCTTGCCGGGGGATTGTTGCTGAGCGGCTGTTCGGGCCTCGGCCAGTTGCCGTCGCCCGATGCACTAATAAAGCGCCATATTGAGGGCGCGTACGGCGATGCGGGCTTGGACGCGCAGCCCGCAGTCACGATGAGCGGTCGATTGATCATGGAAGACTACGATATCGACGCACCTGTCGTGCTAAAAGTTGAAGCACCAGACAAACGTTATTTCAAAACCACGATAGGCGGTATCGAAATTATCCGCAGTTGCATTGGTGGCCAGTGCTGGGCCAAGGAAATCGATTCGCCGATGCAGCGTGTGGAAGGTGCGCAGCTTATCTTCATGGCGGAGACCGCCGATTTTTACCGACTGCGGAATTTAAAGCGCTACTATCGAGGGGTCGAAACTCTCCGCCAGACCGACTTCGATGGAGAGAAAGCTTACGAGTTGCACTTGATCCGCGATAATGGCACACGTGATAGATGGTATTTTTCCCGCGATACGGGCCTTTGGCTCGGGGGAGTCTGGACACTTCCGCGTACAATGGGTGCTGCCCAGGTGACGCAGTATTTTCGCAACTACCAGCCGTTTGGCGATGTTCGCCTGGCGACTGAAATCATTGAAGTGAGTCCTACTATCAGCAAAGTGCTCATTGACGAGGCGAGCTTCGGGGACATTCCCGACAGTGAGTTCAAAATCATGCCCTAACCCCCCCCCACCACTTTTGGATGTCGGCCGCAAGCAGCGCGACTTGACGCCGACCGTTGCCTGTGCGGTAATTCCCGCTGATAACAACGGGGCTAAACGCTCCAGGCTTTGGCTCAGGTATTGTGCTATGTCGGTTCTTATCGCGGACGATGATAAAAATATAATCGCGGCTCTAAAACTTCTTTTGAAAAGCCAAGGCCTGGATTGCACCGCTTGTCCGCCCCCCAAGGAGGCACTCGCATCCCTGCATCGCCAGCCGTTTCGTCTGGCGCTGGTCGATCTCAACTATCGGGAAGATACCACGTCGGGCAAGGAAGGCCTGCAACTGTTAAGCGATCTGCAAAAATGGCATTGAGGAGATGCATATGAAAGGGTTTACTATTTTTGGTTTTTTAATGGTGGTTGTGCTTCTGGCTGGCTGTGCCAGTACGGGCGGTGCCGACAAGCTAACGGCAGAGGACTTGTTTGATCAATTTGTTGAAGCTGCCTACGGGAGTGACGGAATGTCTGCTCATTCGTCCATCACCATGTCGGGAACCTTGATTATTGACGATTTTGGCCTTGAAGGGCCGGTCAAGACCAAACAGATGGCCCCAGACTATTTTCTCGCCGACACCGAGGTCATGGGGATGAACATTACCCAGGGCTGCAAGGCGGACCTTTGCTGGGACCAGCAGCCGGGCCAGAGCGCGCAGCGTGTACAGGGGCCGCCGTTGGCGATCTTGTCTCAGCAGGCTGACTTCTTTCAGTGGGAAAATATGGACAAGTACTACGATTCGCTCGAAGTGGTCGTGCCGGCCGAAGATGACGCCAGCCGTTATCACAAGGTACGCGCGGTGCGGGCCAATGGCGATGAAGACTTTTACTACTTTTCGAAGGAAACGGGACTTTTGGCCGGCTCGGAACTCATGATACACAGTCCCCAGGGCTCAATGAGGATAACCAGCCGGCTCAACAATTATAGGGAATTTGGCTCGATGCTGGTTCCAACGGAAACAGTGCAAGAGACCCCGATGGCAACAATAAAGATCGTCGTGGACGAGGTCTCCTTCGCGCCCCTGTCCGAGTCGGATTTTCCCGTACCGCAGGGGTTATGATTCCCGAAGGTGATCGCTCCCGCTCATGGTAGCGGGAGCTTCCATTGTTGATCTTCTCCGGCAATCTTAG
>JBBDIU010000094.1:0-20005 GCA_040880205.1 Cellvibrionaceae bacterium | reverse complement strand
ATACGTGAGTCGTGAGACGTGATACGTGTGTCGTGAGACGTGAGACGGTAAAGGTTGACACCAGACGTTGTGAAAAGTTCAATTTTGTCTGCCGTCTGCCGTCTGCCGTCTGCCGTCTGCCGTTATCTTAGTACAACCGCCGTGTGTACAAAGTCGTCGACGATTGCGTATTGGCCGCTGCCGGAATATCCCTCGGCAAATTCCTTCGTCAGTCCCTTGCGCAGGCGGAAGCGGAAATTGCCGGTATTGTCAGGGTCGAGGAAAATCTCTGCATCGCGAAAATCGAAGTAGCGTTTTACCTGCGGGTAGACGCATTTGAAGATACTTTCCTTGGCGGAAAAGACCAGGGTTAGATATTGGCGAGGGCCGTCCACCAGGGCGCGATTGGCTTCGTAGGTTTCGCTATCCACCAGAATGTGGGACGCTACATTGGCGGCAGTTTTTTCCCCGATCAATTGCTCGCTGTCGATGCCGATGCCGCGGAGCAAATCATCGCGCGCAATTGCGGCGGAGGCAAAGCCTTGAGAATGGGTGATGGAACCAATTAACCCGTTTGGCCACAGTGGGGCGCGCTGTTCCCCGACTCCGATGTTGTGTCCCGCGTCTTCCCCCATTTCCTTGAGCGCCAGCCGGACGCAATAGCGACCGGCGAGGAATTCCGCCTTGCGCTTGGGCACTGCCCCCGCCAAGCGCTCAGGCAGGACAAGGCCGCGCTGGGCAAACTCAGCATCGTCGTAGGCAGCTTTGTCAAAGTGGCAGGAAATCTGATGGCAGCCGAGCAGTTGCAGGGGGTTGTTAGTGAGCCAAATCATTTACGAGAGCCATTTGCGCGCAATTAGCCGGGGTCGGGGCAGTATACCGATTTGCATTTCGTCCTGTCATTCTGTCTGGGCAGTGGCGTTTGCCGGCGGTATACTCGCGGTCCTCAATTCACTGTCCTCGGTCAAGGAGCAGCTAGTATGAGTGAACATATCGTTGACATTGATCAAAGCAACGCCCAGCAGCTGCTGATCGAGGAATCCTACAACCGCCCGGTGCTGGTGGATTTCTGGGCCGAGTGGTGCGGGCCCTGTAAATCGCTGATGCCAATCCTGGAAAAGCTCGCCCAGGAATATGCGGGACAGTTCCTGCTGGCGCGGGTCAACGCCGATGAGCAGCAGATGATCGCAAGCCAGTTTGGCGTGCGCAGTTTGCCCACGGTCATGCTAATGAAGGAGGGTCAGCCACTCGATGGCTTCATGGGCGCGCAACCGGAAACGGCGGTGCGGGAACTGCTGGAGAAGCATCTGCCCAAGCCGTGGGACATCATGTTCGAGCAGGCCAAGGAGCTGATCGCTACCGGGGAATTTAGCGAGGCGCTGACTATTCTCCGCCAAGCGCACCAACAGTCCAATGAGCGCAGCGATATTGGGCTTGCCCTGGCACAGGTTTATCTGGAATTGAATCGAATGGCCGAAGCGGAGGCCATTATCGACACGATCCCCATGGTGGACCAGGACGCCGCCTATGACCAGGTGAAGGCTCAATTGGAGCTCAAGCGCCAGGCGGCGAAAAGTCCGGAGCTGGAGGCACTGGAAGGGGAATTAAAGAAAGACCCGGACAATATGGAAGTGGCCTATCAACTGGCGGTGCAATATAACCAGGACGGTCACCATCGCGAGGCCCTGGAGCTGCTCTACGACATCTTACAGAAAAACCTGAACTTCCAGGACGGCGCGGCCAAAAAAGCCATGATGGACATGATCGCCAGTTTGGGCAAAGGCGACCCTCTGGCGGTCGAATACCAGCGGAAGGTCTATACTCTGTTGTACTGATGACTGTACTGATAACTGTATTGATGACAACCGCTGGTCGATCCGGCGAGTTACAAGACCTCATATGGTTCCAGAAGTTTGAACCGAGCCGCAATTAGATTGCCTCGATCCTGTTTAGGGGCTCATCGATGCACCTCGAAGTCGATACCAAAATTGAGTTCATCCAAGCCATCTATGAAAAAAATTAGCAAGGCCGTTGTACGGCCAACCCGCAGTTTGGATTTGTTGTCGCACCGGGAAATAAACGGTGTCATGGAATCCAATGAAGACGTATTTCAGATCTTTCGCAGTTGTGCCCTGGCCGTGCTTAATACGGGTAGCGAGCGGGATGACGTGGCCGAAATACTTGAGGAGTATTCAGACTTCGAGGTTCGTGTCGTGCCGGAATCCCGTGGTTTGAAACTCGAAGTTCTCAACGCGCCCGCCAGTGCCTTCGTGGACGGCAAGATGATTCGCGGTATTCAGGACCATTTGTTCGCCGCGCTGCGGGACATTGTGTATACCGAGCACAAAATCAACCGGGATGCCCGTTTTGATTTTTCCTCCGGTGACGGCTTGACCGACGCGGTGTTTCGCATACTTCGCAATGCCGGCATCGTACAGGCGGATCGCTCTCCTAATCTGGTGGTCTGTTGGGGTGGCCACTCTATTGATCGGCTGGAATACGATTATTCCAAGGAAGTGGGTTACGAACTCGGGCTGCGTGGCATGGACGTGGCCACCGGGTGCGGCATTGGCGCCATGAAAGGGCCCATGAAAGGTGCGTTGATTGGGCATTCCAAACAACAGATACGGGATGGTCGCTACGTGGGCCTTACCGAACCAGGGATCATTGCGTCGGAATCGCCCAATCCCACGGTCAACGAACTGGTTATTTTGCCGGACATTGAAAAACGTTTGGAAGCCTTCGTGCGCCTCTCGCACTGCCTTATCGTTTTTCCCGGTGGCGCGGGGACCGCGGAAGAGATTTTGTACCTGCTGGGCATATTGATTCATCCCGCCAACCGCGACATTCCAATTCCGGTGATCTTTGCCGCCCCGGAAGGCCGGGAGGAATACTTTCACACCCTGGATAATTTTATTCGACGAACGCTGGGCGATGAAGCCACCAAGTATTATCAGATTGTGATCGGCGAACCGGAGCGGGTGGCCCGCATGGCCCGCATGCACATCGAACAAGTGATCCGCTACCGGCGTAAAACCCAGGAGTCCTACGCCTATAACTGGAACGCCTATGTGCCGGAAGAAATGCAGCAACCCTTCCATCCGTCCCATGAAACCATGGCTGAACTACGGCTCGATTCCACGTTGCCGACCCACGAGTTGGCCGCGCAACTGCGTCGTGCGTTTTCCGGCATTGTGGCGGGCAATGTTAAAGCATTCGGTATTCAACAGGTCAAGGAGCGCGGCCCCTATCTACTCAAAGGCGATGCCAAGCTGATGTCAGAATTGGACAAGCTGCTGAAGGAATTCGTGCAGCAGGGCCGCATGAAGCTCAAGGAAGAAGATTACGAACCCTGCTTCAAACTGGTGGAAAGCAGGTAACAGGTAACAGGTAACAGTGACCAATGGTCACTCGACGGTATCAGAAAAATAACGCCAAGGATCGATTTATCTGCTTTTGTGTTGGATAAAAACTCGCATAAATAGCACACCCGGCAATACTCTGTTGTTCCCTGTTCCCTGTTCCCTGTTCCCTGTTCCCTGTTCCCTGATTTATATAAGAATGCTGCGCGCACTTTCAAGACGCGACTTTTCATCATCGTTGCGCGGCGGCAGGTCGTTGCCTTTTTGTACCGCCGGGCGGTCGCCGATTTGAAACAGCCAGCGTTTCAAATGCGGGAGGTCATCGATTTCCACGCCGGACCAGCGGTAGGTGCGCGCCCAGGCCCAGTTGGCGATGTCGGCGATGCTGTAATCCCCCGCCAGGTATTCGTTGTCTTTCAAGTGAGTGTCCAGCACTGTGAACAGACGTTTTACTTCGCGGTGGTAGCGGTCGATCACCGGTGGAATTTTCTCGGGGAAGTAGCGGTAGAACACATTGGCCTGGCCCATCATGGGGCCCACGCCGCCCATCTGGAACATCAGCCATTGGATAACACGGGACCGACCTTTGACATCTTGAGGCATTAGCTTTCCGGTTTTTTCCGCCAGATAGATCAGAATCGCACCGGATTCAAATACCGCGAAGTCGTCCTCATCACGATCCACCATGGCGGGAATGCGGCCGTTGGGATTTATTTTCAGAAATTCCGGCTGGCGCTGGTCCTTTTCCTTCAGGTTGAGTGCGATCAGATCGTATTCCAATCCCAGCTCTTCCAGCGCAATGGTGGCTTTTTTACCGTTGGGGGTGGCTGCCGTGTACAGATCGATCATGGCTGGCTCCTAGTGTTAAGGGACACTGGTTGAGTTATTGGTATCCTTTCGCTTGCAACTTGAATAAGTGTGCATACCGGCCATCCCTCGCCAGCAACTGTTGATGGCTACCTTGTTCAATGATCTCGCCGTGGTCCATCACTACAATCCAGTCCGCCATTCGTACGGTGGAGAAGCGATGCGAAATCAGCACCGTTATTTTGTTAGAGGCGTGCTGGCGGAAATGTTCAAAGATACTCGCTTCGGCCTGGGCGTCCATGGAGGAGGTGGGTTCGTCCAGTACCAGAATGTCCGCGTCTTGTCGCATAAAAGCGCGGGACAGGGCAATTTTTTGCCACTGCCCGCCGGACAGTTCCTGGCCATCCTTGAACCAGCGACCCAACTGGGTGTTGTAGCCGGCGGGCAGAGTCTCGATAAAATCCGTGGCCATGCCTTTTTGCGCCGCATTCGCCCAATGTTCCCGGTCATTGAAAAAAGCCACGTCACCGGCACCGACGTTTTCTCCCAATAGCATTTGGTAACGCATGAAATCCTGGAAGATGATGCCGATACGTTGGCGCAGCCGGTCCGCATCCCAGGCTCTGATATCCAGTCCGTCCAGAAGAATAGTGCCGCTGTCGGCTTCGTAGAGGCGCGCCAGTAGTTTGATGAGTGTGGTTTTGCCCGAGCCGTTTTCGCCCACCAGCGCCAGGCCGGCGCCGGGGCGCAGGTGCAGATTGATATTTTTCAGCGCCAAGCGCTCGCTGCCGGGATAACTGAAGGACACATTTTCGAAGCGGATGCCGTCGTTCGGTGTCGGGCCCGCCGTGGCACTTCCCTCTTGGGCGGGCGTTGCCTGCTCCAGGTATTCGTAGAGATTGGACAGGTAGAGGTTGTCCTCGTACATGCCGCTAATGGCGGTTAGGCTGGCGCTTACCGCCGACTGACCCTGCTTGAACACCGCCAGGTACATGGTCATCTGTCCCAGGGTAATGCGCGTGGTGATGGTCGCGATTACGATCCAGGCGTAGGCGCCGTAAAAAGCGGCGGTACCGATAAGGCCCAGAACAAAACCCCAGAAATCCCGGCGCAGGGTGAGATCGCGATCCGCGCCGTACAACTGGGTGAAAATATCGCGATAGCGCTGCAATAGCAGTGGTCCCAACTGGAACAGCTTTACTTCCTTGGCACTGTCTTCCCGGGCCAGCACGGTTTCCAGGTAAATCTGCATGCGCCTTTCCGGAGAGCGCCAGCGGAACAGACGAAAGGCATCGCCGGAAAATTTGGTTTCGGCCAGGAATACCGGTAGCGCGCCAACAATCAGAATCAACAACACCCAAGGGGAAAATTGCACCAGCAATATGCCGTAGCTGAACAGGGAAATGCCGTTTTGAATTAAGCCGAAGGTGCGGTTTACAAGGCTGAGCGGTCGCGAGGAGGCTTCCCGTCTGGCACGGGTCAGCTTGTCGTAAAATTCGGAATCCTCGAAATGGCTCATCTGCAATTGCAGCGCCTTTTCCAGGATCATCACATTGACGCGTTGACCCAATTGCGCCCGCAGCAATGATTGAATGACCGAGATGCCGCGCTGGCAGCCGGTGAGCAGGACAATAATGACCGCTTCGTAGGCCACCAAGGTTAACACCCGCTCGCTGTCGACGGTTTGCGTGTCCTGATAGATGGCGATGGCGGCCACCACGGCGTCCACAATCAATGCGCCCAGATAGGCGGCCAAGGCCGGCAACGCGCCGGCGGCGACGGTCAGTACCGCAAGGCCAATGGTCAGGGCCCGGGAGGTGGTCCAAACCAGTTCCACGGCCCGGCGGCTGTAACGGAATACGCCGACAAATTGCCTGATCAGACCTTCGTCGCTATGTTGCCAGGGTTGACTGTGTACCAAGGTGAAAACGTCGCCGGTGGGAAATGCGCCGGAATGATAAGCCTTTTGGCGATCGGGGTCACGGGACGGAATGGCGACATCCGGCAATGCTGGTCCAGATCAAGCTGTAAAATTACCCTGATGACGGCTGGGTTCCCGGTCCAATTGCTGGCATAATAGCGCGCCCTCGATGGCCGCGGATCCGCGCATCAGGGGGGTTCGCAACATCCACACGTACTTCAGCTTCATTCCCGGTAACACAATCCGTTGGGGCCTGAACCTGTCCGATTTCGTCGCTCGGGCTCCACCACTCAGTCGTTAGAGGATAGCCATGCAGCCATCGGTTAAACCCAGCAATCCCAATTTTTCCTCCGGTCCTTGCGCCAAGCGCCCAGGCTACAACCTCGCCGGCTTGGACACCGCCAGCCTGGGTCGGTCCCACCGGTCTTCCCTGGGAAAAAAGCTGCTCAGACAGGTCTGTGAGGAAACCGCGTCACTGCTCGGCCTGCCGGCCGGTTATCGGGTCGGGGTCGTGCCGGGTTCGGATACCGGCGCGGTGGAAATGGCTCTGTGGTCGCTGCTGGGCGGGCGGGGCGTGGACGTGCTGGCCTGGGAATCCTTCGGCAAGGGTTGGGTAACCGACATCACCAAGCAGCTCAAATTGGATGCCCGGGTCTTGGAAGCGGATTACGGGCGCTTGCCGGATCTGAGCCAAGTGGATTTTAACCGCGACGTGGTGTTTACCTGGAACGGCACCACCTCTGGCGTAATGGTACCCAGCGGCGACTGGATTAAAACCGACCGCGCCGGCTTGACCATTTGCGATGCAACTTCCGCGGTGTTTGCCATGGACCTGCCCTGGGAAAAACTGGATGTGATTACTTTCTCCTGGCAAAAAGTGCTGGGCGGGGAAGGGGCTCACGGCATGTTGATTCTCGGCCCGCGGGCAGTTGAGCGTCTCGAAAGCTATACGCCGGCCTGGCCGCTGCCGAAAGTGTTTCGTCTGACCAAGGGCGGCAAGCTGATCGAGGATATTTTTGTCGGCTCCACCATCAACACGCCGTCCATGCTCTGCGTGGCGGACTACCTGGATGCGCTGGCGTGGGTGAAAAGCCTGGGCGGCGTGGGCGGCAGTATCGAAAAATCCCAGGAAAACCTGGCCGTGTTAAAGGAATTCGTCGCCGGTAACGACTGGATTGATTTTCTTGCCAAGAAGCCCGCAACGCTCTCCAACACCAGTGTCTGCCTGACCGTGGCTGCCGAACCCGAGCAAATTAAAAAAATGGTGTCGCTGCTCGATGCGGAAGGGGTGGCCTACGACATCGGTGCATACCGAGACGCGCCACCCGGCCTGCGTATTTGGTGTGGCGCCACGGTGGAAGCCGACGACCTGCGCAAGCTGTGCCCCTGGCTGACCTGGGCCTATGAATCCGTAAAGACCGCTTAAATTAGGATCGACTCATTATGTTTAAAATCAAGACCTACAATGCCATTTCCACCAAGGGCCTGGACCGTTTCAGCCGCGACAAGTACGAAGTGGCCAGCGAAATGGGCCGCCCGGATGGTTATATTCTGCGCAGCCACAAATTGCACGGCGAAGCGGTCCCCGAAACGGTAAAGGCGGTGGCCCGGGCGGGTGCCGGCGTCAACAATATTCCGGTGGACGACTACACCAAGCAGGGTGTTGTCGTGTTCAATACGCCGGGCGCCAACGCCAACGCGGTAAAAGAACTGGTGCTGGCGGGCTTGCTGTTGAGTTCGCGCGGTATTTTGCCGGGCCTTGATTATGTAAACACCCTCGGCGGGATAAAAGATGCCGGTGAAATGAGTAAGCTGCTGGAAGCCGAGAAAAAGCGTTTTGCCGGCAGCGAACTGTATGGCAAGAAACTGGGCGTGGTCGGTTTGGGCGCGATCGGTTCCATGGTGGCGGAAATGGCCTTGGCCATGGGCATGGACGTTGCCGGGTATGACCCCGCGCTCTCGGTGGAAGCGGCCTGGCGTTTGCCCGGCCAGGTGATTCGCAAGGAAAATTTGCAATCGCTCCTGTCCCACGCGGATTACGTTACCCTGCATGTGCCGGCAATTGAAGCGACCAAGCACATGATCAATAGTGAAACGCTCAAATCGGTAAAGAAGGGTGCGGTGCTGGTTAATTTTGCCCGTGACGCGGTGGTGGACGCGCAAGCGGTGGTGGCCAGTTTGGACCGGGGCGATCTCGGGCAGTATGTGTGTGACTTCCCCGAGCCCTGCCTGATCGGCCACGCCAAGGTCATCGCCATGCCGCACATCGGCGCCAGCACGGCAGAGGCCGAGGAGAATTGTGCGATCATGGCCGCCAATCAACTGATGGATTATTTGGAAAACGGCAATATCACCAATTCAGTAAATTTCCCGGCGGTCAGCATGTCTCGCGCCGGTGGGTACCGTTTGACCTTGGCCAACGAAAACGTTTCCGGCGTGCTGGGGCATGTACTTGGGGTATTGGCGGACAACCAAGTCAACGTTATCGACATGATGAATAAAAGTCGTGGGGAAGTCGCCTACAACGTTATCGATGTCGAACAGCAACCTGCCGATTCGGTGGTAGCGGCCATCAAGGAAGTTGATCATGTGATTACCGTGCGTGTGCTGGGTTAACGAACACCTGGAGCTGAATGAGCCTGCGAACGGAAAACATCGACAAGCTTGCGAAGAACAGTTTTGATGTACTGGTCCTGGGCGGCGGCATCAACGGTGCCGTCGCCGCCGCCGCGCTGGCCGCCAAAGGTGTCAAGGTAGCATTGATCGACAAAAGTGATTTTGCCAGTTGCTCCAGTTCCAACTCCTCGAACCTGGCCTGGGGGGGAATCAAGTACCTGGAAAGCGGTGAACTTCTACTGGTCAACAAACTGTGCCGCAGTCGCAACCATTTGATGCGGCATTACCCCTCCAGCGTCAAGGAAATCCGCTTTTTTACCACCATTCGCAAAGGCTTTCGCATGCCCGCGTTCATGGTGTATCTGGGCGCGGTATTTTATTGGCTGATAGGTGCCTTTTTCACCCGTCCGCCACGCTACCTCAGTCCCGCCAGCATTCGACGCGAAGAACCCGTGGTCGCCATGGATGGTGTGATCGGTGGGTTAGAATATTCCGATTGTTACCTGCCGGACAATGATGCCCGCTTCGTATTTCGTTTCATTCGTTCCGCGATGGAAAGCGGATGTATTGCCGCCAATTACGTGGAAGCACTGGGCTCCACCTTTGCCGATGGCCGTTGGCGAACTCAAGCGCGAGACGTAGTTAACGGCGAGCCGTTGACCATTCATTCAAAAGTCATTATTAATGCCTGCGGACCTTACGTGGATTTTTACAATCGATGTATTAACCAGCAAACCGGCCATCACCATCTTTTTTCCAAAGGCATTCATCTGATTGTCGAGCGGATTACCCCCGACGAGCGGGTTCTGACTTTCTTTGCCAGTGACGGGCGTTTGTTTTTTGTGATCCCCATGGGACCGAAAACCTGTATCGGTACCACCGATACCCCAGTGAAAAGCCCAGCGGTAAGCGTTACCGAGGAGGACCGTCAGTTTGTTCTGGACAACGCCAACACCTTGCTCGACTTGCCCACACCCCTGACAACCAAGGACATTGTCGCCGAACGCTGTGGCGTGCGGCCGCTGGCGGTTAGCACAACCGGCAAGGACGAATCAGCGGACTGGCTGAAGTTGTCCCGGCGCCATGCTATCGATACTGACCGCGAAAAAAACTTCATCAGTATTTTCGGCGGCAAGCTCACTGATTGTATCAATGTGGGAGAAGAGATCGTCGATCTGGTAAAAGCGCTGGGGGTTGACGTTCCGGACGAGGCGCGAATTTGGTATGGCGAACCCAGCCCGACATCGAAGGCCGATTTTTTAGCCAAAGCCAAGGCAATGGGCGTCGACGGCAGAATAGAGACCCTGTCCGGTGAACCCTTATCCGAGCGTATTTGGCGGCGCTATGGCAGTTATGCCTATGAATTGCTGGAGCAGATCGCCGCCGATCCACAGCGTGCGCTGCAAAAACCCATTGAAAACATTGAATACACTCATTGCGAACTGGCGCTAATGGCCCGAACGGAAATGATCACTACCTTGGACGATTTTTTACGGCGCAGGAGCAAGGTTGCGCAGGTCGTGGCGTCGGAGCAATTATTAAACCACCCGGGACTAAAGGAGGTGTCGGAAGTTCTTTTTGCCGACCGGGCTTCCGAAAAACTAGGCGAGTATCGGCATCAGCGCCTCTGAATAACTCTAATACGCCTCTGCCTGGCCCAAGTTATCGCTCGCCGCCGGGGTATTTGACCTCAACACCGTTGTCGGCGAGCACATCGCTCAGTGTTTGTGGTGGCGTCTCGTCCGTGAACCAGGTACTCACCTGGGAAATAAAACCCAGACGCACCATTGCCTTGCGGCCGTATTTGCTGCTGTCCGCCACCAGCAGGGTATCCCTGGAGTTTTTAATAATCGCCTGGGCCACACGCACCGCATGGTAATCCATATCGAGCAATGACCCCTCTTCATCGATGGCGGAAATGCCGATAATGCCGAAATCCACTCTGAATTGATCGATCAAATCAATCGCGGGCTGCCCGGTAATGCACTTGTCTCGTGCGCGCACCGCACCGCCGGCAACAATTACCTCGAAGCTGCTGTTGTCGCTCAGCATTTGGGCGACGTTGAGGTTATTGGTTATCACGCGCAGGTTTCGATGGCCGAGTAGGGCCGAGGCTACGGCTTCGGTGGTGGTGCCGATGCTAATGAAGAGCGAGGCATTGTCGGGTATGTGACTGGCCACCAACTTGGCAATGCGGCGTTTGGCCTGTGATCGGCGGCTCTTGCCCCGGACGTAGTCAACGCCGGCACTGCCGCGCGCGAGACCCGCGCCACCGTGATAGCGGCGCAATATGCCCTGCACGCACAAATGATTAATATCGCGGCGAATAGTCTGGGGTGTGACCTGGAAGTGGCGAGCCAGGTCATCGATGGATGCAAAGCCTTCTTGTTCGATGCGTTTAGTAATTTCGTCGCGACGGTTGGATCGCTTCGCGGGACTTTGCCCAGCCGTGGTGTCGATAGGTATGTCCTTTGGAGGCGTTTGCCATTCGAAACGGGTGTTTCACACAACCAAAGTGAACACCGGTGAGGTGCCGCGGATGGCTAATTCCCCGACGAATACCATCACAAACCGGGCGACCTATTTTTAATGCTAGCACATATATCCGAGCGCACCGCTTACTTCAATCTTTAGTCGGGTGCGTAATGCGTGACCAGGAATCGATCAACTTCGCGGGTAAAGTCGCTCAAAAAATGACCTTCCTTGTGCCGGTAGTTGATCTCCAGCTGTGGCGTCGCTTTTGCCATGCGTAGTATGAGCCTTTCTATGTTGAAATAGGCGTCATTACCGCCGAGGAGCAGCAAAATGGGACAGTAGAGTTGGGCGAGTTCCTTTTCGGTGAAACGTGGCAAGGCGCCCGAACGAGGTTTGAGGCCGCGCTGAATAAGCCGGATCAATTCTTTTAGCTTGGGGTCCATGTCGCTTTTGTTGAGTTGAGAGCGGAAGATCAGTCGGCGGCCCAGCGGGCCGATCAGTAAACTGACAAAGGAAACCACCGCGGACCGGGACCGGCGTGCGCGGACTATCCCTTGGGGAGAAATGAGGGCAAGGCGATCAACGCGCTCGGGCCAGGCGCAGGCAAATGTCAGGCATATCCAGGCGCCCAGCGAAACGCCCACTAGGGCGGCTCGTTCAAGACCCAGTCCCTGGTATATATCCTCCATCCATTCGCGATAGGCGGGGCCTTTGTGCGAGGGGCGGACGGGTTCGCTATGGCCGGCTTCGCCAATAATGTCGACGATAAAGACCTGATGGCTTTGGACGTAGGTCTGGACCTGCTTGATCCAGTACACGGCATTGCCGTAGGCGCCGTGTAACAACACCAGCGGCGGGTTTTCCGGATTGCCGCAGACGATAACGTGGGTCCGCCCGTGCCGGGTCTGTAGTTCCCGTTCTTCCTTTTCAATAGGCCAGTGCCGCAACAGTTCGCCGTACTTGGTTGCCACGGCCTTTTCCCTGGCAACTGACTTGTAAATGGATTTGTTCCCCATGGGCGGGCCCCCCAGTGCGCTGACTCAAGTGATGTTTGGTTTCATAATAGATGCAATTGGTGTTCTTGTGTCGATTTGGCAGGCACCATAGCGTAGTTAGCCGCCACTGGGTACGAACGCGCGCACAATCCACGACAGCGGCGGTTTTCCGAGGGTTTAGCGGACAAAAAAAGGGCGCCTCGTTTGAGGCGCCCTTTGGGAAAGGTGTTTAGTTTGCCGGTTTGGCTGGATGGTAGGACCAGTAACCGATGAACATTTCATCCCAGCTTTGTAGGCCGAAGGTGAGCGTTTTGCTCGGATCCGGGTTGGCCGGGTTGTACTCCGAGTTGTCGAATGCTCCGGTGACATGCACTTTGGTGCCGGCGGGCAAGCGGACGGGTTCTTCCAATTGGTAGGTCGGCTGCCAGGCATAACTATAATTTGGCACACTCAGAAGTTCCTTCATGCTGCCATCGGGAAATTCCGCGGAAAATTTCATATCCTTGCCGCGAAAGTGCATGTGGGCGCGCAAGCCGTGGACCAGGACGTCCTCCTCGAAGGTGTATGCCGCTGCTGCTTCGTGATCCTGGGCATAGGGCGGTACTTCAAAGCGACCGGACACAGAGCGGTTCAGATACTCATACTTGGGCGGCTCGTCATGGAAGTACAAACCGAGAATAGTGGCGTCCGTGGTTGCCTTGCCATTGGTTGTGTAATGGAACTGCATGGACAACTTGTGACCCTTGGGAATATACACTCCGGTATCTTTCGGGAAAGTCATTGCGTCGATTTTCCCCGGAGCGTAGCCCTCCAAAAACCGACGGGCGATGGAACGGGTGTCGCTTTCGCCGCCGTCGAAGTCTTCCTTCGGTCCTGTGACATAGGTAAGCAGATGATGGAGCACCGCCGGATCGCCGGGAATGAACTGCACTGCTTTTACCCACTTGTCTTCTTCAAATTCCAGTACCACTTCCTCGTTGATGTAGTCGATTACCCCGGTTGCGGGAACATCCTGAACCGGCGGGTGAACAACGTAATCCGGTTCGCCCAATTGCCAGGCGCGAAGGTCGGCGTGCTCAATTGCGGTTAGTGGATCTTCCTTGTGCTCGCCCCGGGGAGCGCCAGCATCGATCCAATGCACCAGGGTCTGCAGTTCTTGGTCGGAAATGTAGTTGGCATTGGTGAAGTGGCCGATATGGGGGTCCACCTGCATGGGCGGCATGCGTTTGGTCATTAGTACTTCGCGGATCATGGGGCCCCAGCCCTTCATCATCATGTAGCTGTTCATGGCGAAAGGACCAATACCACCTTCGCGGTGGCAATCGGCGCACTGCTCTTTGACAATGGGCACAACATCTTCGACGTAGTCCGGCGTGTCCTTGCTATGGGCGACTTTGGCCGGAAAGGCCAGGTCGCAGCCGTTCGCTTCCATGATCATGGAGCTTTGCTGGGGTTTGCCCGCGATAATATTTTCCAGGGCCATACCAATATGGTCGTGAACCGGGCCGCGATAAACCAAGTTCTGGGTGGTGGGGTCCAGGATTACAACTTCGCCCGCCTTGGTAATATTCAGGGTTTCAGCGACCAGTTGCGACTCGTCCAGGAGGATGGGAAAATCCAGGTTCTTTTTGTCCGCGGTTTTGCGGATTGATTCGAGCTTATCGGTGGCGGATGAATTCATCATCATGAAAGCCACGTCCTTGTCCTGCCATTTGCCACGCAGCTCGCGCAGTTTCTCGATGTCCGCATCGATAGTGGAACAGGCGTTGGATTGGGAAAAGATGACCAGGGCTTTTTGGAAGCCGTAACGGCTCAACTGGTGAAAATCACCGGTATGATCAATCAGGGCAAAATCACCCACCCGGCTCGGGTTGGAGTCCGCCTGAACGCCAACTGACACCAAAGTGGCGATCAGTAACGATGTAATTGTGGAAATGCTCTTCATAGCAGTTCTCCAGATGTATTTTCCAGCGCCCAAAGACACAAACCAATGAAAATATTGGGCCATACCTTAACGCCGGGAGCCTAACGCTCCGTGATCCACAAATGTTAGGGTTATTACCAATCTTTACAAAAATGAGCACCCTGAGTCGGCTTCTTGACACTTGGCCCGGTTGCCAATGTTTGGGGGCCTGGAAAGGCGTGATGAGTATCCGTTAAACATAAAGGACACTGTTATGGAAACCTCGGTTTTTAAGCCGTTTGAACGCCACGCGGTCGTCGATCTATGGCGACGTTGTAATCTAATCGTAGCTTGGAATAACCCGAACCGCGACATTGATCGCAAGGTAGCCCACAGTCCCGAGAACTTTTGGGTGGGCTATGTTGATGGCGTGCTTATCGCGTCCGTCATGTTTGGTTACGATGGACATCGCGGTTCGGTGAATTACCTGGCGATTGACCCCGCTTATCAGGGCCGCGGTTACGGGCGTCAACTAATGGAAGCGGTGGAAGGTCAGATGCAATCCTGGGGTTGTCCCAAAATCAATTTAGCAGTTCGGTCCACGAACCGGCAGGTACTCGCATTCTACGAAGCTCTGGGTTACAAGACGGATCCGGTGTCCAGTCTCGGTAAGCGTTTTGAGGACGACGACCCGGTGTTTTAAACGGTCAAATGGGAGGCGACGATGTACAAGCTTTGTTTCTTTGTGCCGGAACAACACGCCGATGCGGTTAAAGCCGCGGTATTCGCAGCCGGGGCCGGTAAGATTGGCGACTACGACAACTGTTGCTGGCAAACCCTCGGACAGGGACAATTTCGTCCCTTGGAAGGCAGTCAACCTTTCATAGGCCAGCAGGGAGCAGTCGAGCAGGTGAGCGAATTAAAGGTGGAAATGGTCTGTGCGGAAGACCGCATGCAAGCGGCAGTCCGAGCACTGCTGGATGCGCATCCTTATGAAGAACCTGCCTATGATATTTTGACCTTGGTTGATCCGTCGCGGTTTGCCCGCTAGCCGGATTTCGTCGTGCGTGGCCGAAATAGGATGTCTTCCGTCCTCAGCGGGTAGTGGCCGCGTTGGCGATCACTGAAATAATGTTCGAGCGTTTTTTTTATCACGGGGAAGGCCAGCTCATCCCAGGGTATGGTGTCTTCGGTAAACAACTCCACTTCGAGGGATTCAATGCCCGGTGCAAAGTCCAGGTCGGTCAGCCGGCCGCGGTAGAACAGGTATACCTGATTGATGTAGGGCAGGTTGAACAGGGTGTATAGGTCGTGTACTTCAATGTTGGCCCTGGCCTCTTCCCAGGATTCTCGCAAAGCACCTTGCAGGGTGGTCTCGCCGTTTTCCATGAATCCGGCGGGCAGGGTCCAAAGACCTAGCCGGGGCTGGATGGCGCGTTTGCACAGCAATACCTTGTCTTCGTATACCGGCAGGCAGCCGGTGATGATGCGGGGATTGACGTAATGGATGGTGTCGCAGCTGGCGCAGACGTGGCGTTCGCGGTCATCACCCTCGGGAATGCGCTGTTCAACCGGTGCGCCGCAACTGCTACAAAACTTCATGAAGGCCTGACCTGTGGGAGCTGTCAATAGTACCGCGGCATTATAATACGGATGCCAGCCGTATCGCGAACGTCCCTCATCCTCAGTTGTGCTATATTCTGGCGGGCTTGCCATGGCGCAAGTTGTATGGTGAATCGAGGTTAAGGTCTGGTGATCAATCGCTTGCGCGACAATTATGCGGTGCCCCGTGCGGGACTTGAACGGCGGGGTGCTTATCCCAATGAAGCCGCGGTCCTGGTGCCTGTGACCGACCATCCGCGGGAGCCGGAGATAGTCCTGACCCGGCGCGCGGATCACCTTTCGTCGCACAGCGGCGAGGTGTCGTTTCCCGGTGGTAAGTGGGAAGCCGGTGATCCGACCCTTGTTGCCACCGCGTTGCGCGAATCCGAGGAAGAAATCGGCTTGGCGCCCGCCGTCGTGGAAGTTATCAATGTACAACCCCATCTATATTCGTTGTGGGGGATAAAGGTAACGCCTTACGTGGGCATTATTCCCCACGACGTGGCGCTCGAGCCGAACCCGGACGAACTCGACTCGGTGTTTCGTGTGCCGGTCAGCTTTTTGCTCGAGGACCGGCGTACCGAGACCGACGTTTATTACAACGGTGGCCGCGAATGGTGGGCGCCGGTTTACCACTTCGACGGTTACAAAATTTGGGGATTGACCGCGCGAATTCTGGTGGAGTTTCTTAACCGCGCATGGGATGCCGGCATTGATCGGGATAACGAGGCACCCGAGGCACGCCGCAAGCCGCGGGCCATTCGCTTCGATTGAATTTATTATCGAATTCAGAACAGCTCTGGTTGAGCCTGGGGGTGGAGCGGGGACACCGGCCGTATTTTTACTTTCTCAATAACCTTTTCGCTCAGCGTCACCGTCTCGAAGCGGTACCTGGCTATTTCAAAGCAAGTATTGCCGTCGGGTATATTTTCCAGGTATTCCATCATGATGCCGTTCACCGTTTTGGGGCCGTCGGTGGGCAGCTCCCAGTTCAAACCACGGTTGACGTCGCGAATTGAAGTGCCGCCGTCAATCAGGTACCAGTCATCGTCAAGGGCGACGATGTCCTGGTCGCGCTCTTCCGCCAAGTTTGTCGTGAAGTCACCGACAATTTCCTCCAACAGATCCTCCAGCGTGACAATGCCTTGCACATCACCGTATTCGTCCACCACGATGGCGATACGCCGTTTTTGTTTCTGGAAGTTCAGCAGTTGGGTATGCAACGGCGTGCTTAGGGGGACGAAGTAGGGCTCCCGAGTAAAACGTTTAATAGCATCGTGGGTTACCTCGGTATCCTCTCCATACAAAAAGCGCGACGCGTTGCGCAAGTGCAGCATGCCAATAATATTGTTGATGTCCCCTTCGAAAACCGGCAGGCGGGTGTACTCACTGTTGCGAATTTTTTTTAACAGAGTCGGTATGTCGTCCTGCAAGTCCAGCCCCACCACTTCGTTGCGTGGGATCATGATGTCTTCCACGGTGGCGGTTTCCAGATCAAAAATGTTGAGCAGCATTTTTTGATGCTGATCCGGAATCAGATCGCCCGCCTCGTCCACCACCGTTCGCAACTCCTCGGGGTTGAGGTGCTCGTGAGTGCTGTGTCGTTCCGGGTTGACGCCGAACATGCGCGCCAGCCAGTTGGACACATGATTGATCAGCCACACGGCGGGATAGAGAACAATCAGCAGCGGACGCAGAATCAGGCTGGCGGGGAAGGCGATTTTTTCTGGATGCAGTGCCGCAATGGTTTTGGGAGTAACCTCGGAAAATATCAGTATGGTTATCGTTAGCGATATGGTCGCCACTAATATCCCGGCGTCGCCGAACAACCGCAGACCGATGACCGTGGCAATGGCCGAAGCGAGAATGTTGACCAGATTGTTGCCGATCAGAATGACACCGATCAGTCGATCGGGCCTTTGCAGCAGCGCCGTCGCACGAATTGCGCCCTTGTTTTGCTTTTTGACCAGGTGTTTCAGGCGATAGCGATTGAGTGCCATCATCCCGGTTTCGGAACTGGAGAAGAATGCGGACAGCAGTAATAAAATGGCGAGTGCGGTAAACAGCACTTCAAGGGGCACGTCGTTCAATTAAGGTGGTACCTGCATGGCCAACAAGAGGGGCCTATCTTGCAGACTGAAAGGGGGTTTGGCAAGGAATGCACCTCTTGGAAGGTTCGGGAGCAAGGGGTTCGGCGGATTGGTTTAGGAGGCCAGCACAACCTGATAGACAAGCTGGGTGCCAAAGTAGGCCAGAACCAAGGCCATGAAGCCGCCCAATGTCCAGCGTATGGCGGTTTTTCCGCGCCAGCCAAGCCGATGTCGGCCCCACAGGAGAACGGCGTAGATAAGCCATGCCATGACCGAAAAAATCAGGGTATGCGCCTGGTTTTGCGCTAGGAGATCGTCCGTGTACAGCAGCCCGGACACGATCAAGATTGTTAGCGCGACTTCACCGGTCCACAGCAGCTGAAACATCAAGCTCTCCATGGTTTGCAGCGGTGGCAGCAGCTGAACCACGCCGGTGGCATGCTTGTGCTTCAGTTGATAATTTTGAAAGGCAAGCAGCAGCGCCTGCAATGTGGCGATGGTGAGAAAACCGTAGGCGAGCAGGGCCAGGATGACATGGCCAACCAGTGCCGGCTCCATGGGTTTGACCGGACTATCGCTTATTTGCGAGGACAGAATCGCCACAACACTGAGCGGGAAGAGAAAAACAAACAGGCTATGCAAGGGCTTGCGCAGCCCACTGACTAGCACCAGCACATTGATTACCCAGAAAAACAGCGTGGGGAGGATAAAAACGCCGAATCTGAAGTCACTGGCTTCGAACACCGACTGGTAGGCACCAGCTCCGTGCAGCACAATCGCGGCCAGGGCGAGCCCCGTTACCAGATGAGGACGGGGCGAACGTTGCCGCACATAGGCGGCAATCAGATAGGCGCTCCCCAACAGGTAGATGGCAATGGCCAGAACGTTGGGGATGGTTGCAAGGCTCATAGGCAGTTGGTCGAACATTCCTTTGGCAAGCCCAAGAGTTTGTCACAAGGTGTCGGCAAAGAGAAGCCATCGCGGGACTAGGGAGCCTTTCGGAGGGACTCCCTCGGCACAAATTCGCAAGGCGTTGGTTCGCGCGGACATATTAGTTGGCCACTTGCGGTATACTCCGAGCCCCAGTTTTCCAGACCAGATATCAGCAGATTATGTTTGACAATCTTTCCGATCGTTTCTCGAAATCCCTGAAATCCGTTGTTGGCAAGGCGCGGCTGACGGACAAAAACATCCAGGACACCTTGCGTGAAGTCCGCAAGGCACTGTTGGAAGCGGATGTGGCCCTGCCCGTGGTCAAGGCCTTTATCGAACAGGTCCGCAAGCGCGCCCTGGGCCATGAAGTGTCCCGTTCGCTCAATCCCGGCCAACAATTTCTCAAGATTGTGGAAGCGGAATTGACTGCCGTGATGGGCGAGGCCAACGAAGGTCTCAACCTCGCGGTCAAGCCGCCTGCGATTGTTCTCATGACGGGGCTGCAAGGTGCGGGCAAGACCACCTCAGTGGCCAAATTGGCCCGCTTTCTCAAGGAGCGACAAAAGAAGAAGGTCCTGGTGGTCAGCGCCGACGTCTACCGGCCGGCGGCCATCGAGCAACTGGCCACCTTGGCGAAAGAAATCGAGGTGGAGTGCTTTCCCAGCGACCCGAGTCAGCAGCCCGTGGCAATTGCGCTAGATGCCGTGGCCCACGCCAAGCGCCAGTTCGTGGACGTGGTCATTGTGGACACAGCCGGGCGTTTGCACATCGACCAAACGCTGATGGGCGAAATCCGCGATTTGCACACGGCGCTCGAACCGGCGGAAACGCTCTTCGTCATTGATGCCATGATTGGTCAGGATGCGGTCAACACGGCCAAAGCCTTTGACGAGGCTTTGCCGCTCACCGGTGTGGTACTGACCAAGGCCGATGGCGATGCGCGCGGTGGTGCGGCCCTGTCCGTGCGCCACGTCACCGGCAAACCGATTAAATTCCTGGGCGTGGGAGAAAAAGTCGACGCCCTGGAACCCTTCCATCCCGACCGTCTGGCGGGCCGCATCCTCGGCATGGGCGACATGCTGTCGCTTATCGAGGACGCCGAGCAGAAGATCGACCGCGCCAAGGCCGAGAAACTGATCAAAAAGGTCAAAAAAGGCAAGAAGTTCGACCTTGAAGACTTGCGCGACCAGCTCCAGCAAATGCAAAGCATGGGCGGCATGGGCGCCATGCTGGAGAAAATGCCCGGCATGGGCAATATGAGCCAGGCCATGGAACAAGCCAACGCGGGCGGCCAATTCAAGCGCATGGAGGCGGTAATCAAC
>JBBDIU010000093.1:0-20210 GCA_040880205.1 Cellvibrionaceae bacterium | reverse complement strand
ATGGCGAGAATTAGGCGCCAACTCTTCCTTTCGGTACGGCTTAAGCGTAGCAGTCGTAGCGTTTGAACGTGGAAAGAGCGAACTTCTCCGCTCTATGACGGCCAGAACGTTGCTCATGTGGTGGTACCCACGACTCCTTGAGACTATTGCTTAATGTCTCGGCAAAGACATTTTGCTCTCGCCGCCTAGTATTCTACCGCCATCTTTGTGCATGGTCTCCCAGATGCGATGGGCACGGATATCCTTTCCTGCTGGCACAAATCAATATATAACCATCAGCCGTCTGTTCACGGGGATTTGCTGCCATCGGACGAAGTACCAATAGTGGGAGATAGGTCATCCGTCTAGGTAATCTCTTGCCTTATTTTTGTCATGGACTAGATAGGGCCCACAGTCTTCTTCCAAGTACATCAATATTCTCACAAAATCGTTGGGTTTGCGAAGTACGTAATCCGCCCTTTTGACTCATTCAGAGCAATGCTCCCTTGCATTCTGGTTTCGATTCATTACAATATCTTTTGTTTCAAAACCTACCTCGGGAACAAACGAAACTTAAAATGACCAAACGTAACACGCAGCAGCGACGCCGGGCCATTCTGGATCGTTTGGCAACCCAGGGGGAAGTCAGTGTGGAAGCTCTGGCTGAGCAGTTCATTACTTCGGAAGTCACTATTCGCAAGGACCTGGCAGCCCTGGAGGCCAATGGCTTGTTGCTGCGCCGCTATGGCGGGGCGGTTCCGATACCCAAGGAAATGATCGCGGACCCGGTCGAAGCCCAGCTTTCGCTTCGCAAACAGTCCATCGCCAGATGCGCGGCCGACCTGATTCTGGATCATAACCGCATCATTCTCGACAGTGGCAGCACCACCACGGCGGCTCTACTGCCGGAGCTTTCTCACAAACAGGGACTCGTGGTCATGACCAACTCCATCAGCATCGCCTACGCCCTGCGCGAGCTGGAAAACGAGCCGACCATCCTGATGACCGGCGGCACCTGGGACCCCAAATCCGAAGGCTTTCAAGGCCAACTGGCCGAGCAGATGCTGCGCTCCTACAATTTTGATCAGTTCTTCATTGGCGCCGACGGCCTCGACCTGGAGCGCGGCACAACAACCTTCAATGAACTGTTCAGTTTAAGCCGGGTCATGGCGGAAGTAAGCCGGGAAGTCATAGTCCTGGCTGAATCGGAAAAAATCGGCCGCAAAATTCACAACCTCGAATTGCCCTGGTCAGTGATCAACTACTTGGTTACCGACAACGAAATAAGCGCAGAAGACAAGCGATGCATTGAACAGCAGGGTGTGGAAGTTATTACAGCGAATGTTTAAAGAAACGTGAGATGTGAGATGTAAGACGTGAGACGAAAGAAACTGGCTTCGAATAGAAAGTGGCTTTCATCTCACATCTCACGTCTTACATCTCACGTAAAAATCGGAGATTTTTACCTATGTGTGGAATAGTAGGAGCAGCAGCGCAACGGAATATCACGGCCATTCTGGTGGAAGGATTAAAACGCCTGGAATACCGGGGCTATGACTCGGCCGGTATTGCGGTTGTTAACAAAGATAAGCAAATGCAAATACGCAAAGCGGTCGGCAAGGTTGTCAGCCTTGAGGAAAAACTGCAGGCCTCGCCCATTAAAGGCGGCATCGGTATTGCGCACACCCGCTGGGCAACCCACGGCGTGCCCAGCGAATTGAACGCCCACCCCCACCACTCTACCGCGGAAGATGTGGCCGTGGTGCACAACGGCATCATCGAAAACTTTAATGAGCTGCGCAACAGTTTGCTGGCCAAGGGCGTTCAATTTGTTTCCGAAACGGACACCGAAGTGATTGCCCATTTGATCAAGGATTATCTCGGTCAGGGCCACGATTTGCTAACCGCCGTACAACATGCCACCGACCAATGCGAAGGCGCCTATGGTGTTGCGGTCATCCATGCCGACGACCCCAACAAAATCGTCGTTGCGCGCAGTGGAAGCCCATTGGTTATCGGTGTCGGGATTGAAGAAAATTTCATTGCGTCGGACCAGCTGGCACTGCGTCAAGTTACTGACCGGTTTATTTTCCTGGAGGAAGGCGACACGGCGGAAATTACCCAGGACAGCTACAAAATCTTTGATGAGAACAATAATCCGGTACGTCGCCCCGTGCAGCAATTGACGGACGGTATCGAATCCGCCGATCGCGGCCGTTTCCGCCACTACATGCTCAAGGAAATCTACGAACAGCCCGAGGTGATAAAAAACACCCTGACCGGCCGTATCGGCAAACACAAGGTCCTGGAAGAAGCCTTCGGCACCAATGCCCGTGAAATTTTCCAGCAGGTGGAAAACGTGCAAATCGTTGCCTGCGGCACCAGCTATCATGCGGGACTGGTAGCCAAGTATTGGTTGGAAGATTGGGGCGGCCTGCCTTGTTGCGTGGAAGTCGCCAGCGAGTTTCGCTATCGGCGCACGGTAGTACCGAAAAACTGCTTATTCGTTACCATCTCACAATCCGGGGAAACCGCCGACACCTTGGCCGCTTTGCGCGGCGCGAAAAAATCCGGCTATCTCGCCGGCCTCGCCATCTGTAACGTAGCCAACAGTTCATTGGTACGGGAATCGGATCTGGTTTTAATGACCCAAGCAGGCCCGGAAATTGGTGTCGCGTCGACCAAAGCATTTACCACTCAGCTCGCCGCTTTGCAAATGCTCGCTATTGTTCTGGGCCGCCGTCACGGCCTCAGCGCTGAAACGGAAGCTGAAATGGTGGAAGCCCTGCATCAGTTACCCAGGCTGTGCGAGGACGCCTTGGCACTTGATGACGTGATCAAAAAAACCAGCGAAGCTTTTGCGGAAAAGCACCATGCGCTGTTTTTAGGTCGCGGGGTGGAATTCCCCATCGCACTGGAAGGTGCGCTGAAACTCAAGGAAATCTCCTACATCCACGCGGAAGCCTATCCCGCCGGTGAACTCAAGCACGGCCCTCTGGCATTGGTGGATGCGGACATGCCGGTAGTTGCGGTAGCGCCCAACAACAAACTGCTGGAAAAACTGAAATCCAATCTGGAAGTGGTGCAGGCGCGCGGCGGCAAGTTGTTTGTCTTTGCCGACGCCGAAACCGGCTTTGCCAATGACGATGAAACAACCGTCATTAATTTGCCTCGTGTGCCGCCGAATATTGCGCCGATTATTTACACGATCCCCTTGCAGTTGCTGTCCTACCACGTGGCGGTATTGAAAGGTACTGACGTGGATCAACCGCGCAATTTGGCGAAGTCGGTGACGGTGGAATAGACTGTTGTGAGACGTGAGTGATTGATCGAGCGTTGATGGTATCGGAACTTTCACCGCGCCGTTCAACTGCCGTCGATGCGGCGAATAATGCCCGAGGATAAACACTGGCGACCGGCGGATTATGGCGGGTTGGAAGAGCACCGTGATGGCGCTCAGCTGGACAGGGCTAGGTTTGAGTTGTGATCAAACAGCGGGTCGCCATGCCCGAATGCCACCACCTACGAAGGGAAACCCCTAGGCTCCCAGTGGTGGAAGACTATTCGAAACACCTGCCCGCTGATGGCAACCCGCCCTGCATTGCGTTCCACCTGCTTCGTAAAGTTGGCGTCAATTATCGACCGCTCTAGGTTGATACGGCGGACTGAGGACTTTGAAACAAGGCTACCAAAAGCTCCCTTACATAACAGGTACAACGACCGTCAGGCTCGGCCATGGCGAAAAATGGCGCACGGATTGATCTGGTAGATAAGAATAGTTATCATTCGCGATTTTAACAGGATTCCAGCGGCGTCCTGAGGCGATAGCAAACGGTGGCTCATTCTTCCTTTCAATCACTGGCGCAGGTTCTGGAGACCTGCTATGAGGAGCTCCGGCAGTTTATCCGCCTGCGCACCGGGTCAGCCGCCATGGCCGAAGAGGTCGTGCAGGAAACCTGGATTCGCGCCAATGCCGCTGCTGTCGAGCTGCCCAATAACCCGCGCGCCTACCTCTACCGCATGGCTGGCAACCTGGCGATTGACCAGATTCGCCGCGAGCGGGCCAGGGGCCGATGGATTCATTCCCAGGCCGATAACGACGATCCTATCGGTCTTGCGGACGTGCCCTGCCCGGCGCCCGATCCGCTGGACATCCTTATTTCCCATCAAGAGCTGGCCATCCTCAAGGCCGCTGTCGACGAACTGCCGAATAAATGCCGCGAGGTCTTTCTGCGCTATCGCGGGCAAGGGCTCACCATGGGAGAGGTGGCCGGGCAGCTCGGCGTTAGCGAAAAAACCGTCGAGAAGCACATCGCCCGCGCCATGATCCACTGCCGCCAGCGCCTGCGCGAGGCCGGGCGCAACGTGTGAGAGTAGGTCACGCCATCGTCTTAAGCCCACAAATTTTCCAGCCAGTCAGACTGGGGGAAAAGACCTTTTAGCGACGTCTTAAGCACTATAATCTCCCACTTTTTAGAACCCAGCCAGGACCAACAGTCCGTCACGCCCCGGGTCAACGTTCGCATTTATGCATAACAGCGCGGATAAGAAAGACACAGCGGAAATCTCCGACGACAGTATCTCCGAGGACATGCTCGAGCAAGCCGCCACCTGGTTGGCGCGGCGGCGGGATACTGATCTGGATTCGCGCGCGGCGCGAACAATCGAGGCCGACTTCAAGGCCTGGCTGCTGGCCAACCCCCTGCACCGCCAGGCCTATGCCGACATGGAATCCCTGTGGGGAGCCTTGGCAAGGCCGGTGGCGCAGGTGATGGCGGAGCCATCCCTGAATCACACTCACCCGCGGCAAGCGGCTCTTCACCGCGGCCCAAACTGGTCTTTTTTGCCAGGTCTGGCAACCGCCGCCTGTCTGGTGCTGGCGCTGGGCACGGGCATTGGCTGGCAACAGGATTGGATAACGCAGTGGCAAAGCGATTACCGGACCGCGGTGGGCGAGCGGGTGCCGGTGGAACTGGAGGACAACAGCCGCGTCACCCTCAACACCCACAGCGCCATGGCGGTTGACTACACCGGCGGGGAACGCCGGGTGCGGCTGTTAAAAGGTGAAGCCTGGTTTGAGGTGGCCGCCGACCCCTCGCGGCCCTTTATCGTCGAGACCGGGCCGGGTACCGTGAAGGTCACTGGTACTCGCTTTAACGTTCGGCTCGAGAAAGGTGCCGCCATTGTCAGCCTGGATGAAGGTCGTGTGCAGCTTGATGGTGGGGATTCCCCCGGCCAAGCATCCCTGGTTTTGGCCCGGGGCCACCAGGCGCAACTCACCGAAACCGGTATTACCGCGCCGGAACATTTTGACCACAGTGCCGTCACCGCCTGGTTGCGGGGCCAGTTTGTGTTCTACAACACACCGTTGGGCGAGGTGGTGGCTACCCTCAACCGCCACCGTCACGGCCGCATCCTCATCTCCGGGGACAAGTTGAATACCCTCAAAGTCAGCGGCGTCTTCTCCACCCACGACCCCGACGCCGCCCTGACCGTCATCACCAACACCCTGCCGGTAACGCAAACCCGGCTGACGGATTACCTGGTGTTGCTGCGGTAAATTATTCGGGCGGGTGGAACGCCAGCCCGAATCGCTTTGCCAGTTCGGCCAAACGCCGGTCCAGCGTCCACAAACGCGCGCCCGGCGTGATCAATGTGGACGCCAGCAACGCCGCATCCACCAGTCCACAGCCCAGGCCATGGAGCTGTTCCCGTTCAATCAGCGCTCTTATTTCGTCCCAGGTCGCCTGAGCGGCGAATTGTAGCAATCCGATATCGCCCAGGGTTTGCGCACGCGGGGCGGGGGATGTGCCACAGGCCAGCTCCCCCAAGATCATGGGGTGAGTCAAACCATCATCCCGCAGAATTAAACCAACTAGGTCTTGGTTTTGTCGCCGGAAATGATCCACCCAAACCGAGGTGTCGATAAGGACCCTCATGGTGCAATTGGCTCATCCCGGCGTCTGGGAACGTCTTGCATTTCCGGGGCGCTGCCACCCATCGCCGCCAGCCGCTTGGCAGCCTGTACCCGCACAAAGGTACGAATAGCCTCGCGGAACAAGTCAGCCTTGTTCATCTCTGGATCCGCCAATTCCAGAGCCTTTTGATACAGCGCGTCGTCAATGGTCAATGTGGTACGCATGGGCCTCTCCTGAATCAATTTCGATGTAAAATAGCATCAAAATTCACATCAAGTAAAGTCGCAAATTATTTTTATAAAAGACTGGGGGAAAGCTAGGCCTGAGTACGTCTTACCCGTTGTTAATAATCATTCGTATTTGCATTTGATAACGGGAATCATTGATGACATCAAAACGAAACGGCCGCACCCCGCGCTTAGCGCCCCACAGTCTGGCTGCCACCGTGGTGCTGGTCTTTGCCTTGGTCATGGCGCCCGCCGCTCTCAGTGCGGCGCAGGAAAACCCCGCCCAGCCTGGCTCACCAGCGCCAGCACCTGTGGATCGAACCTACCAACTCAATATTCCGGCCAAACCGCTACCACAGGCGATTGCCGACTTGTCCGCCGCTACCGGAGTGCAGGTGCTGTATGTCGAGCAGGCGGCCTTTGAACACAGGGCACCGGCGTTAACCGGGCCTTATACTCTTAACCAAGCTTTGCGGCAGATGCTGGCGGGCAGTGGCTTCAGCTACCGCTTTACCGGGGAGAACAGCGTAACGCTGGAGACAGACCCAGCCCGAGAGGACGACAAACCCCTGTGGTTATCCACCCTGGTCGTTACCCCTGCGCTGGCGGGTGAAGTGAAGGACCAGGAGCGCTATGACCGGGTGGAGCCCACCTCGCGTCTGACCCGGGAGCAGTTCGAGCAACTTCCCAGCGAGCGGCGCCTGAGCGACGTGGTGGATCGCATGCCCGGCGTGTTCTTCCGCGGCCCGGTGGGTGTGAACCGGGATATCAAACTGCGCGGCATGGATAAGGAGTACAACCGCTTCGAGGTCGACGGAGTCCAGCTCCCGGGCACGGGAGGACGGGAGTTCCGCGTCAACCGCCTGTCACCGCTGTCGGTGGATACCATCGAGCTACTGCGAAACCCCGGCGCGTCCTACGAGGCCGATGGTATTGCCGGGCGCATCGTCACTCAATCCCGCCCCATTCCCGATCGGTTCACATTGAGCAGTGAGGCGACCACGGGTGGGGTCGATTCGTTGGACGGTAGTTTCCGCCAAACTCGGCTGGCCTTCGGGGACAAGGTGTCGGAAACCTTTGGCTACAACCTTTTCTTCGATGCCGCACGGGTACCTCGCCACAAGGACAAGCGCAAGACCACCACCGACGGCGCCGGAGACTTCAGGGAGCGGGAAGTTGAAGACGAAGAAGTTGTTGAGGATGCATTGAACATCGGCGCTGATTTGCGTTGGGTTATGGGGAACGGCAGGTTGCATCTCAAGCCCCGGTTTGACCAGCAAGACAGCAGCAAGGACAAGGTTAAAACCAAGACCCGGGCCGGCCGGGATCCTGAACAAGAATTGGAGGACGGAACTGGCGAGGACTGGACGGGGGGCACGAGCCTGGAATACGTCCACGACTATGCCCGCGGTGCCCAGTGGAAATCCGCCCTGAGCTATTTTAAAACCGAGGCGGAGGAGGATAAGACCAAGCAAAAGCTGAGCGCGGCGGGGAACAGCTTCGCTTTGGACAGAACCGAAGAAGAATCGATCGGCCTGGAAGACGATTTCTGGCAATTGAAATCGGATATCAAGCTGCCGCTTGAGTACAAGCTTCCCCAGCAGCTCGGTTTTGGCCTACAGGCCCGTACCCGTTCTCGTAATCAGGACAAAAGCAAGATCGAAATCCGCGCCAATGGCGATCGCTTCGACAGAACCGAGCCGGGGGATAACTTCTCGATCACCGAGGACCTTCTGGCCGCCTATCTGGAAAACGAGTTATTTTTGTCGGATCGGTTCAGCGTCACGCCGGGCGTTCGGGTGGAGCATGTGAAGATCGATTCGCGCGCCGATAGCGGCGATGCGGTCACCAGCAGTCGCACCGACGTCAATCCTTCCCTGCACACCCGCTATGCATTCAATGAACGACTGGTACTCAAGGTGGCCGCCTCGCGCAAACTCAATCGCCCCAAGTTTGAGCAGATGGTGCCGTTTCGCAAGGAAAAAGGCGACCGTTTCGAGGAGGGCAACCCCGATGTCACACCCGCCAGCGCCTGGAACTATGATCTGGGCCTGACCTACAACACCGAGCATGTGTTGCTCTCCGTTTTGGCCTTCCACAAAAAGGTGGAAGACGTGATCGATGTGCGCAACACCGGCCAACAGATTGACGACAAAGATCTGTTCCGCGTGGGGAACATCGGTGCTGGCTGGGTGCGGGGCATCGAGTTGGAGCAGCGGTTGAATCTGGGCCTCTGGTCGGATGGGCTTAGTGGCGTCGTGCTATGGGCCAACCAGGGTTTGTACGACTCCGAGCTGACCCTGGATGAAACCGGTGAGAAACAGCCCTTCGACGAGCAGCGCGACTACGTCATCAATCTGGGGCTCGACTACCGCCTGCCGAATCAGCGCACGCTTATTACCCTGGCGGGAAAATACCTGGGCGATTTGGAAAAGGTCAAAGGCCCGGATGAAGTGGAAGTGGAACAATCCAGGTTTCTTTTCGACCTGGGACTGCGCCACCAGTTGACACCCAGGGTGACTCTGACCGCTGACGTGATCAACGTACTCGATCCGGATCAGGATAAAAAATTGTTCAAAGGCGATGACACCACCTTCGATACAGAAACACCGGGGCGCGTTTTTTATATCGGTGTTAAAGGCAAATTCTAAAATTATTTCGCTAAAAGAGGATTGTGGATTATGAATAAACAGTATTTGGTCGCCGCTGGCTTTACCGCGCTCATGGCTTGCACACCCGCACTGGCCCATGAAGATCTGCGCTTAAAGACTTGGCTAAAAAACGCCGAAGCAAAAACGACGCAACCCTTTGAGCAATCACAAATCCAGGCGCAATTGGGCAACATGTGGACAGAGTTGAAAGACGAGCAGCGCAGTAAAATTCTGTTTGAGCAGGCCCGTGTTAACGCCGCAAAAGTGAACGAGCCTTACGTGCGCGAGCTACTCAAGGGTCATTTGGCCAATGAGCTGGCCTCCGGTGGCGCTTTTCCACAAGCCCTGGAAAAGTTGAACACCATTGAAGACACCGACGTGTGGGTTAAAACCGCCTGGAAATTGATTGGCAAGCTCGCCAAAGCGGATGAAACAGAGCAGGCAAAAATCTTGTTGCTCGAAACCGAGACCCGCAGCCATGCGGTGCAAGATCCAATGTTGCGCGCTGAATTACTCTCCGGCACCGGCGCCAGCTATCGCTACCTTGACCAAAAACATGGCGAAAACCTGGTGTATGAAGCCCATGGCATTGCCCAAATGCTATCCGATCTTTACGAACGTGCATTGATGTTTAATGAATCAGGTGCGCACCTGATGGACATCGGGCACCGCGAGCGCGCCGTGAGTGTGTTCGACGAAGTCGACCGACTTGTCAACGAAATTGAAAATCCCTTGCATCAAGCCAAAGCGCTGGCCATGCTCGGCGGCGAGCAGGCGGAAAAAGGTTTGCGGGATCGTTCGGTAAAAGCGCTTGATAGAGGATACGCCATCGCCAGTCAGTTACCAGGCAATGACGATACCTATGCCGTGCTGAGCGAGATTGCGCGCAATTACGGCCAAAGCCACGCCTTTGAAAAGGCCATCAAAGTCGCACAAAGTATTCCCGATGCCTACCATCGGGTGGAAGGCTACATTCGCATTGCGAAAAACCAGTATCGCCAGGGCCAGCAAGCGCAAGCTTTATCACTGCTAAGCCTTGCCGAAAAGGATGCGCTCAAGGTCGAACAGCCGTATCGACAGGCGATTGTATTGCGCAAACTGGCATCGGAACGCGTGACGGCAAAACAACCCGACCAGGCCAAAACCTTGCTGTCGAAAGCCGAAGCCTTGATTGACAACAGCTGATCATCGAGGCGCGGGTGGTTCACAAGTGGAGTTATCGTCTACACGTATGGCTCGGCGTTCTCGCCGGGCTGATTTTTTTTCTGATCAGTGTCAGCGGCTGCGTGGCGATGTTTCGAATGGAAATCGTGCAGTGGCACCAATCGCGATTGGGTGACACCGTAACGGTAGGCGATTGCACGGTGGACGCGGATCAAGCCATGCGTGAACTGAGCGAAAAACTGCAAGGCTCGCCACCGCGGCGCTTAAGTTTGCCGGCCTTGACGGGTGGCTATTACGAACTGCGCCTGGTGGACGGTCGGCGCCTGATGCTGCACGCGTGTACGGCAAACATCCTGGCGCAAACCGCCGGTATTGGTGACTATCTAGTAAATCTCCACACCCGCTTGTTTCTGGGCAAAGCGGGCCGCTGGGTGGTTGGCAGCCTGGGATTATTGATGTTCCTGTCGACCCTCTCGGGGCTTGTCGCGCACCGTAAGTTGTTCACCCAATTTGGGTCGTCGCTGCTGCAAATGCGCTGGCGCGGGCATTCGCGGCGGCGCCTATCCGATGCGCACAAATTGCTGGGGCTGTGGTTGATTCCCTTTCACTTGATGATCGCCGGCACCGGCGCCTGGCTTGGCCTCATCACCTTTGTCGACATCGGTGGTGTCGACAGGGGCGGCGGACAAGCTCAACAGCAAATAGCGCAGGCTTCACCTTTTACCCAAGCGCCCGCACTCGAGCCGCTATTGGCCATCGCCCAGCAAACCCTGCCGGATCTCACGCCCGTGTTTATCGACTTTTTTCCCGATAAAGGCCAGGTCAGCATTCGTGGCAATATTGGCAATGCACTGGTGCGCCGGCACAGTGCGGAAGTGTTGTTCGATGCTTCCCAGGGTGCCGTGCTCAGCGTGTACGATCCGCGCCAACTCAAAACCGCGTCCTGGCTGGCGCAAGCGGTGATGCCCCTGCATGTCGGTGACTGGCGCGGCTTGGGCGTAAAAGTGATCTATGTCGTACTGGGCCTGGGTACCACCGTAATGATCGCCTTGGGTCTGTGGCTGTGGGGCAACCGCCGCTTGCAAAGCGCTGGCATAGTGATACCCGCCGGAACCCAGGCTCGCGATGCCCTGGTTGCCAGTCTCTTGGTGATGGTGTTGGTGAGTTGCCTGCCGATATTGCTGACAGGTCAACTGGGCCGGATTTACGCGAGCCTGGCCTGGCCAGAATTTTTCGCCGCGCTGATAGCATCATCGTTGGTTGTATATGCGGGCTTGCGCCTGTGGCGTTGCCGAACACAAAGGCGAATCATTGCGAACGGCGCGGCAAAACTTCAAACACACTGAAATCATGGAGACAATCATGAAAGTCATTAACACACTGGCACTCGTTGGCACACTGGCCTTTACCCTGCCCGCTGTCGCGGACGAACGCCCGGATCATTTCGAGGGCAAGCCGTCACCCACCCTTGAAGTGGCGCTGGGGAACCTGTCCGAATACAACCCTAGGCTGGCCGCCCTGCTGGAAAAAGACACCTTGAGTCCCGAGGATCTTCACCAGGTTCATCAACTGACCTACACCCTGGAGAACGCGTTGGAGAAGTTGGCCAGCGAACAGGCACGGGTGGCTGAACTGCTGGAGGAGGTGCACCAGGCTTCAGAACGCGCTGACAGTGCAACCGTCAAGGCCAGTGGTCGGGCGTACTTGAAAGGCACCGCGCCGTTGACGCGCTGAGAGCGAACTTGGGAGGCATTCAACTCGCTCCCTGCATTTTTTTGGGTGACACGCAATGAATGATGATAACCCGCAGGCTCTGCATGAGGCTGCCGACATACCACTGGTTTCGGAAACCGAGCCCGATGTCCCAGCCGAACTCGCAATTGGTTGGCTGGATAATGCCCTGGCGTTATTGTACGCGGGTGGCCCGGTGGTGGTGGTGTTGATCGCCATGTCGGTGATTGCCCTGGCGGTGGTGTTGGTCAAGCTCACGCAGTTTCAGTGCGCTCGCCTGTGGCAACGCCAACCGGCGCGCCAGGCCCTGGATTTATGGCAGCAGGGCAAGGTGGAAGAGGCCTTAACGGTGGCCGATGCCAGCGCCAACCCCACGGCACAAGCACTGGCCCGGGCGATTCGCGGCCAGCGGCGACAGTTGCCGGAAGTGGCGGTGCGCGAGGAAGTGCTGCGCTATGGTAGCGATGCCCTGTTTCAATTGCGCCGGGGTTTGCGGCCGCTGGAAGTTATCGGTTCGCTGGCGCCCTTGCTGGGTCTGCTGGGCACCGTGCTGGGGATGATTGCCGCCTTCCAGCAATTGGAAGCGGCGGGCAATACAGTGAACCCGGCGATTCTTTCCGGCGGCATCTGGGAGGCACTATTGACCACCGCCGTGGGCCTTTGTGTGGCCATCCCGGCGGTGGCGCTATTGAACTGGCTGGAGCGACGTGTCGACCATCTGGCCCATGAAATGGACAATCTGGTCACCCAGGTATTCACCGAGGATTTGTCCGCCGAATCCGAGCAAAACATCAACGCTCCCGCTCCTGTTTCATCGGTAATACCGCCAGCAACACGCGCCGCCAATGCAAAGACCGTTTAACCCACTCGCCAAACTGGCCGACCGCCAAAAGCGGCGAAGAACGATCATCAGCCTGACGCCACTAATTGATGTGGTGTTTATTCTGTTGGTGTTTTTTATGCTCGCCTCGAGTTTTTTGGATTGGCGCACGCTGGCGCTGGATACCAGCGCGGCGAGGCAACCGGCGCCGTCCCAACAGACACCCTTCGTGGTGCAAATTCTGGAGGACGGGGTAGCCCTCAATGATGAGGCCATCACTCTGGAAGCGCTGATCGGCAAGGCCCGCAACCGCCAGCCAGCGGATCAAGCTGTGAGCCTGCAACCCCTGGCAAGTATCCGGGTGCAGCGCACGGTGCAAGTGCTGGATGCGCTCAACGCCGCCGGTATCCAGCCGCTAAAACTGGTGGGCGATCCCGAGTGGCAAGCCGAGCCCACCCAGGGCGCCGGGAGCAACAACTGATGCACTTCCCCGACCGCCGCCCGGACCAGGCCGAAGAGCGCATCCTGCCGCTGATCAATGTGGTATTTCTGTTGCTGATTTTTTTCATGATCGCGGGCCGCTTAAGTGTTAGCGAGCCCTTTGAGGTAGAACCCCCGACGTCCCAAAGTCAGGGCGCGCACGAACCGGACAGCGTCGCAATTTTAATGAGCGCCAATGGCCGTTTGGCGCTGAACAACAACACCCTCGCCGAAGCACAATTGCTGGAGCGAATCGAATCACTGATGGATGAACAGCCGCAGATACAGATCACCCTCAAAGCCGATGGCCGCCTGCCCGCCAACCAGCTGGTGCGTTTTACTCAATCCTTGTACGACGTCGATGTAAAAAAACTGCGCTTGTTGACCCTGCCGGAGGCCGAATGAGAGACGCGTCGTTGTCTCCCGGTAAAGGCTTGTGGCTGGGCGCTGCACTCGGCGCCGCCCTACTTCATTTGGCCTTGGCGGCACTGGCTTTCTGGGCGCCGCCCAACAAACCTCAAGGGCAAGCCCAAGCGGTGGGTGCCGGTGGTGTCGAGATTTCTCTAGGCCCGGCGGGCAGCGTCCCCGGGGGGCCGGAGCAGGAAGGTGAAAGGGCAATGGAGCAGCTGGAACCGAAACCTGAGCCTAAGCCGGAACCGGAACCGGAATCAATACCGGTGGAGCCCGAGCCGCAAAGGCCGCCCCAAGAGATGCCGCCACCCCAGGCCAATCTGGCCGGTGCCGCCGGCAAAAGCGGCAGTAAAAGCGAAACCAACACCGGCAGCGGTGACAACACCGCCGGTGGCGGATTGCCCGGCGATACCCAAGACTACGCCGCCACCCTGCTGGCCTGGCTGGAACAACACAAGGAATACCCGCGCCAGGCCCGGCTCCGTCGCCAGCAGGGCACGGTCATGCTGTACTTCGTGATCGACCGGCAAGGTCGAGTGTTACAACACCGCATTGAGCAAAGCGCTGGCTACCCGGCGCTGGACGAAGAAGTGAAGAAGATGATCGAGCGTGCCCAGCCGTTGCCGGCCATGCCTGCCGCAATGCAGCAAGAAACCCTGGAGCTGGTGGTGCCGGTGCAGTTTTTCTTGCGCTAAACATACCTATTCTCGATGTGCATGTCATCGTGATCGTTTTCCTTAAGGAAGCGCCGTCTCTAACCCCTACCCCGGATATTTCACCAAATGCCAATTCCTTGTGAGACTGAATAACCGCTCCCGCGTTTTCAGCACTTCCGCCGTCCATGGCGGTCGCGCGCTCGCGACTGACAAAGTGTCGGGAGCACTTTAGGACGCGAAGCACCCGCGGAACAGGTCACACGGATGTGGCCTGTTCCACGCCGAGTGGTTCCAAGGCGTGAGGAGCATGTCCGGCGTGGGAAGTGCCGGTTTGCCAAAAGGAAAATACCGGCCGTGGTGAAAATATCCCGGCTAGTAGGCTAAGGTTGGGTCTCCTCTCTCCCCATCAATGCAACGCTTTGTCCGGGTCCACCGGGGCACTCGCCTCCCGCCGCACCACAATGGCATTGGCCAGGGATTGGCTGTGGGGAAGACGGTGCTCGAGGCCGGCGTTAGTGATCAGCTGATTGACGTAGTCCTCGGTGAGGGCCATGGCGAGGTCCCGCTGGCTGGGGGTGGCGGCGGCTTGGTGCAGGAGGTTGCTTTGCAGGGTGAGCAGGCAAATCCGCGCCTCTTCCCACAGGCCCAACTCCTTCAGGGCATGGTTGAGCAGTTTGCCCGCGTCCACCAGGTGCTCCATGACGAAGCGGGCTGAGGAATTATCAGCCCGCCCCGGCTCCTTCCAGAGGTACATCAACGCGGTTTCATAAGCGGCCCCAAAAAAGCCCCGCGCCGATGACCAGTTCGCCTCCCTGAGGGCCAAGGCCCCGTTCTCCATGGCACCCTGCCACAAGGTCATCGCAAGACCCGCATTGTCACGAATGGCTTGGGCGTGATTGGGGCAGAGATAGCGCATGGAGGGCTCCTTTAGAATACGAATGAGAATTGTTCGCAATTAAACACGAGCAGCGGAGTGGAGTCAATACTGGGAAGTGGGAAGTAGGGAGTGCCACCCAGAACCCGAGCATTGCCATGATCCCCTTTCAGTCCCGTTCAACTCCTCGGCTCTCAATTACCGGCTTTTTGCCGGTGACGGGATTGCTGATGGTGGTGTTGGTGTTTACGGCCATGCAGCTCGATGAGCCAGCGGGGGACTGCCCTATTTGCCACAAAGCCACCAAGGCGAGCCGGACCATCCATGGGTGGCCCCATTGAACGCAGAAACAGTGCCCGCCAAGCCGTGCAATGCGGGAACCGACAGGTGATAGTGAGACGGTGAAAGTGAGCCGGGACATCATTG
This sequence comes from Cellvibrionaceae bacterium, assembly GCA_040880205.1. GTDB lineage: Bacteria > Pseudomonadota > Gammaproteobacteria > Pseudomonadales > Cellvibrionaceae > WACF01. The sequence continues at coordinate 4,873 of JBBDIU010000093.1, read as the reverse complement.
TCATGGCCGACTCGGATTTCACAACCTGGAACCGCCCTCGCGAGTGGAAGTGGCTTTCATCTCACATCTTACATCTCACGTAAAAATCGGCGATTTGAATGTCTCTATCTCTTCTCTATCGCTGAAGCAACACATTAAACGCCGTTCAACGACCTATAGATCCATTGCCGCCAATTCCGCAAAGGATTCCGGCGTTGCGTAAATCGCCTCGTTGGCTTGGGGAAACTGTCGGAAAAATTCCTCCAAGGCGTTTTCATGGCGCTGTTGGGGTTCGCCAAAGGTAACCTGGATAGGTGTTACGCCGTGGTCGGTGCTGACCACAAAATCCACTTCGCCCTTGCCCTTCCAATAGGCGACATCAGAGGTTTTGCGGCGCAACAGTAAGTAAACCAGATTTTCAAATTCCTTACCCAGATCCTCTCCCACTCGAGTGCTGATCGCCCGGCGCAGGCCCGTATCAACGGCGTATAGTGGACAAAGCTACATTTGTCTATCACGATGGACATTGTTGCAATACGGTTGTCGCTGGGCGCGGCAATCTCTAGGCTCAAAGATCCCGAGCCGGCCCGCCAAGCTGCCCCTCGGTTATTAGGCGCGGCAGCATTCCTTGCGCTCGCACCCCGCCGCTGGTCGCTGCGGAACCTTTATTCCAGTATGGATACAGTCCGATCATTCGTTACCCGCGAACGTATCGGTCGGCCCGCAGGGTTGGGTATTCGCTAATAGTGGCCGAGTACATTTAGCGACTTGGCTTTTGCCTCGAAGTGTTTGAATATAACCAATCCCACGAGCAGGTAGAAAAGCGAATTCAAGAGAATAAATCCGTACCACCATGGTGGTAGCATCGCCTCTTGGTTAACCAGTTGGTTAACGGTGTTTGCCGCTGCTGAGAACGGGAGTAGCGATAGGCTGTTAATTGGGTAGGCCGGCAGGCTTACCAGCGCTATCAGAAAGAATTGCATAATACTGGACACGGCAGCAACACGTTTGTGCACCAGCGCGATGCCGGCGATGGCGAAACCCAGGCCGTGAATGGCGGGGAGGCCCAACAGGATTATTCCCAGGCATTGGAGATAGGGAACCTCGAGCCAGCGGCCGGTGCTGAGCATGGCTAAAAATAACAAGCTGGTACTGAATAGAAGGGTTGTGATCAGCCCCACCAACATGCGCACAATCAGCAGCAGGTAAAATCCCGCTGGCGCCATGAACAGTTGTTCCAGCGTGCCCTGTTTGGCTTCATCAATGATTGAATTGGCCGTGCCCGTATAGGCGAGCAAGGCAAACATCCACATAATGTAGCCGACAATCACCGCGTCCAGCCGCTCCGTCGCGAGCTCGCCGCCCAAGAATAGTTTAAGGCCGAGGAAAACAACGAGAAAAAGGATGTAAACTGCTAGCAGACCAACCAGTGTGTCAAACAGATAGCGCCGCAGCATGGTCAATGCGAACCGCGCCTCGTTGGTAAAGGCGAGCCACCAAAAACCAATCCCTACCGCATTCATTGAGCTGCCTCCGCCGTGTTTTCTTCGGCAATGCCGGTTTGCACCGCATTGAGGAAAACATCCTCAAGGGTATCGCGGGTAATACTGATATCGGCCAGCCGGCAGCCGAGTAAGGGACGGCGATCTCAAATAAAAGCCGCAACTCAATCTGTCCTATCCGCGGGAAAAATTTCACTCGATAGTTGCGCATGAATTTGGTGACTGGCCGAATCAAATAGCACGAAGCGGATGAGTTTGATCCCGGAAAGCCCAGGGACTACCGCCCGGATAGTCTCGAAAGCGACACGGGTCGCATCTTCCAACGGGTAACCGAAAGCGCCCGTGGAAATTGCCGGGAAGGCCAGTGACTCGATACCTTTGTCCTCCGCCAAATGCAGGGCATTGCGATAGCAGGACGCCAGCAATTCGTCGGCGGGTTCGTCCAGTCCGTAAACCGGACCCAGGCAGTGAATGACATACCGGTTGGGCAAGTTGTGGGCACCCGTGATAACGGCGTCACCGGGGCGAATGGGTGCCAAGGGGCGGCACTCTTCCTCAAGCCCGGGTCCGGCGGCACGGTGTATCGCGCCCGCCACGCCGCCGCCGATTCTCAGCTCTGCGTTTGCAGCGTTAACGATCGCCTCGACGTCCGCTTGATGTGCGATGTCGCCGAGCACGCATTCAATTCTGATATTGTGCAATGCGGCGCTAGTCACAAAACCACCCTCCTCTACTTTGCACAATTGGTTCACATGATGGATTCCGCACCACGTCTATGACTGCGGCATTACCACATGACTCAGCCGTCCCGCGCCTCGGCGCAGGCAATGCACAAGGGTGCGGCAGGGTCCAATTCCAGTCGGCGCGGGTTAATCAGTTCATCACAATCGAGACAATAACCGTAACTGCCATCCTCGCAGCGTCGCAGAGCAGCTTCGATGCGCTTGAGTGACTGATCGACCCGTCGCTGGTTGTTCTGCGCCATGGCTTGTTGCTGTAGCGCGTCCATTCGTGACAGCCTGCCAACGCTGGATTGGTCCAATTTTACGGTGGCTGTGGAAGCCTCCCGCGTGCCCTGTAAATCCTGGAGTTGCTCCCGGGCTTCCGTCAGCCGAATTTTGAAGTGCTCGATATCAATATCGTTCATAATGACGCGCGGCCCGAGGAAAAGTTGATAGTATTTTATGCTATCTTGATAGCCAGCTTCCACCGAATACATCATCACCCGGGTTTTCAGGCGAACACTTGTTGAGTTGGTGGCCTCTACGCCTGACCCAAACTACTAGCTCGGAACGACCACATGCACTGGCTCCAATCCCGACGCCTCCACTATCTGCTCGGCGGCGTTCTTGTCTTGTTTCTTCTTTTCGCTCTATTGCGGGCACTATTTGTGTTGGGTTTTTCCAGCATCGAGGCGGCCGAATACGGGGTGGATCAGCATTTCTGGCCGACACTGCTGATCGGCCTGCGCTTCGATCTGCGACTTGCCATTCTGTGCATGCTACCGATGGCGCTACTGGCCTACTTGCCGTTTTTCAATCTTGCGAACAATCGATGGTCGCTCATCCTGGCGCGAGCTTACCTGCTGCTGGGGCTGCTTGCCCTAGTGCTGTTGTATTTTCTGGATTTTGGCCACTACGACTATTTGGGAGTGCGGCTCAACGCCACGGTATTTCGATTTGCGGGGGACGCCGACATTTCCACCACCATGCTGTGGCAAAGCTATCCGGTGGTGTGGATTGTGCTCGCCTGGTTGGCGCTTGCCGGACTGGTGTTCGCCGCGTTTTTGCTTCTGGAGCGATTTACCTTGCAGAGGCGGGCCGCAAACATCTCCCGTGTGCAGGCCGGCCTTGGTGCCGTGGTGATTACGGTGCTAACCGTCTTGGGTTTGCTGGGTCGCGTTGCCGACGTCAATTTTGCCAACCCAGTGCCTTTGCGCTGGAGTGACGCCTACTTCTCGGGTAACGCGGACCTGGCGGCCATCGGCCTGAACCCGGTGATTTTTCTCTACGATACCGCCTGGATGGAATCCACACCTTACGACCGGGAACAGGTGGCATCCCACTATCAAGTGATGGCGGACTACCTGGGCGTGGATCACCCGGACGAAGCCAGCCTGGATTTCACTCGCCACCGCGGTCCCCAGCCCCATCGAGTTGTAGAAACTGGGGAGCGGCCGCCCAACGTGGTCTTCGTAATGCTCGAATCCCTGGGAGCCAGCCGGGTGGGAGCCTATGGCAATCCACTGGACACCACACCCGCTCTGGATCACATTGCCGCCAATGGTTGGTTTTTCGAGCGGTTTTTCGTTCCCGTTACCGGCACCGCCAAAACGGTGTGGGCCAGCATCAGTGGCGTCCCCGACGTGAGCCGGGAAGAAACCGCCTCCCGCAATCCGCTGATAAGCAACCAGCATACAGTGATCAACGCATTCGAGGACCATCAAAAGCTTTACATGATCGGAGGCGCCGCCGGATGGGCCAATATCAAGGCGCTTATCCAGCAGAGTATCGACGGCGTAAGCCTGTACGAGGAAGGCCATTGGCAAGGGCCCAATGTGGACGTCTGGGGCATTTCGGATTTGCAGCTATTCAAAGAAGCGGACCAAATGCTGCGTTCGCTGCCTGCGGACCAGCCGTTTTTTGCCTACATCCAAACCGCCGGGAACCATCGCCCATTCACCATCCCCGAGGACCGCGGAGATTTCGAGGAGCGGTATCCCGCCCAGGAGGAAGTGGAAAAATGGGGCTTTCGCAGCATCGCGCAATACAATGCCGTGCGCTTTCTGGATTACAGTATCGGCCGCTTCATGGACATGGCCCGGGAGAGTGGATATTTCGACAACACGGTGTTTGTCTTTTTCGGCGATCACAACAATCGCATCACCCAGTTGCCACATATGCCGCCGATCTATGAACAGTTGTGGCTGGAAAGCAATCACGTTCCGCACATGATTTATGCACCGGCACTACTAAAACCAAGAGTCATTGAACCGGCGGTAGGCTTGGCGGACGTACTCCCCACGGTGGCCGGTTTGCTTGGTATTGATTACGTCAATCGCGGAATGGGGCGGGACTTGCAACTGACCGACCACGGCAAGGAGCGCGCCGTACCGGTGGTATTGGTGGAAGGCAGCTTTCCCATCATCGGCTTGGTCACTCAGGAATTTTTACTGAAAATGAACTACGATGGCAGCGATCCCACGCTGCACGCCATGGACAGTGCCGAGCCGACCAACAATGTAGCGGCGCAACACCCGGAAAAGTTCGAGTACCTGCGGCAACTCACGCGCGGTGCTTACGAAACCTCTCGTTACATGCTCTACAGCAATGTGAGGGAGTGAGGAACAGGGAACAGGGAACAGGGAACAGGGAACAGGGAACAGGGAACAG
>JBBDIU010000092.1:6288-20260 GCA_040880205.1 Cellvibrionaceae bacterium | reverse complement strand
GGAATCCGAATCGTCATCGTCGTCCTTGGATTTGGGCTTATTGCCGTTATTGGTCGCGTTTGAGGACTGCACGTTGGGGGTCGGAGAGGGTACTTCGTCCGCGGGGTCCAGCCAGCCGGCGATAACGTCCACCAGGCGGCGTTCTTCCCTTTCCACCATGGCGTATTCGTCCACCAGGCGGTTGACGCTGCCCGGCCAAAAGGCCATGGCGTGCATCAGTTCGCGGATGCCTTCTTCAATACGCTTGGCAATGGCGATTTCGCCTTCGCGGGTGAGCAGCTCCACGGTGCCCATTTCGCGCATGTACATGCGCACCGGGTCGGTAGTGCGACCGGCTTCGGTTTCTACGGCGGCGAGAGCGGCGGCAGCTTCCGCCGCGGCAATTTCGTCGGCGGAGGCGTCGCCGTCGGCCATCAGCAGGGCATCGGCGTCCGGGGCCGATTCAAACACCCGAATGCCCATGTCGTTGATCATCTGAATGATGTCTTCCACCTGATCCGGATCGGAAATATCCTCGGGAAGGTGGTCGTTGACTTCGGCGTAGGTGAGATAGCCCTGTTCTTTGCCGCGGGCGATCAAGTCTTTAATGCGGGATTGTTGCGTAGCAGCCATTCGAGTCCTTTGACCTAGAAAACTGGGATCGTGAGATGTGAAAAGGGTAACAAGAAAGTATAACGCATATTTGGAGACGTGTTCCAGGATTTCAAGGGCTTAGAGCTACCCGCGGGGCTTTTAGGCCGCCCGCTTTGGGGTGCTTTGAGCAATTTCTGGCCAATGAGCCGTCCTATCTGTCCATCCAAGGTAGCACTTAGTTTGCTGTTGTGGTTGAGGTCGCATAGAATCGGGTCCGGATTGGCCGGGGGTTGGACCCGGTACTCCGCTTGACCAATTTTATCGCGGCTACACGGCGCCGATGGCGCTCTGAATTCGCAGGTTTCCTGAATCAAGCACCCCTGACTCGGTGGACGCTTTGGCCCCACCCGGGAAAGGTTTGTGCTTGGCAACGGACAAAATAATTAATTACTGATGTATTTAGAGGAGTGTTTATGGATCAATCGCTGTTCCCACCGGCGCTGGGCGTCGTGGGCCTGATTGCGGCGTTTATCGTCTATCAGGTTGTGAAAAAGTACCCCGCCGGTGAAGGCCTGGTGGCTGAAATCGCGGAAATGATTCACCAGGGCGCCATGGTCTTTATGCGCCGCGAATATTCCATCCTGGCGATCTTCGCGGCCGTGGTGGTGGTTTTGCTGTTCATCGGTTTCCGCAGTTGGCATACCCCGGTGGCTTTTATCGCCGGTGCGTTTTGCTCGGCCACCGCCGGCTACATTGGCATGTACACCGCGACTCAGGCCAATGTCCGCACCACCATGGCGGCCAGTGTGCACGGCGCCTCCCAGGCACTGAGCGTGGCATTTTTTGGCGGATCCATCATGGGACTGGTGGTTGCCTCCATGGGCTTGCTGGGACTGGGACTGCTCTATTATTTTTTCGGTGCCGAACACGCGGAAGCCATTCACGGTTTCGGTATGGGTGGTTCCGTGGTTGCGCTGTTTAGCCGGGTTGGTGGTGGTATTTTCACCAAGAGCGCTGACGTGGGCGCGGATCTGGTGGGTAAGGTGGAAGCCGGTATTCCCGAGGACGACCCACGCAACCCCGGCGTGATCGCCGACAATGTGGGGGACAACGTGGGCGACGTGGCCGGCATGGGTTCGGATATTTTTGAATCCTACGTGGGTTCCATGATCGCCACTATTGCCATTGCCTCTACCATGAGTTTGGCCTCGGTGGGCATTCTGGGCGGTGGTGAGCGGGAGCAGCTGATGTTCGCACCACTGGCGCTGGCTTCCGTGGGCTTGATCTGCTCGATTTTGGGTATTCTTCTGGTGCGCGTCATGTCCGGTAAGGCGCCTGACGTGGCCTTGCGAGTGGGCACCATCGGTGCGGCGGTTCTGTTTATTCTGGCGGCCTTCTTTCTGCTTTCCTTCCTGGGCATCAGTGCGGCCGTCTGGTGGTGCGTGGTAACCGGCGCGGTCGGCGGTATCGGCATTGGCCTGGTCACCGAGTATTACACCGGCGGTCCGCCGGTGCGTAAGTTGGCCGCCGATGGCCAAACCGGGCCGGCCACCGTAATGATCGGCGGCTTGGCGACCGGCATGGAATCGGTGGTGATACCGGTATTGATTATCGCTGGCATTATCTTCAGCACCAGTTTGCTGCTGCCCGAAGGCGCCGGCGTTTACGGCGTGGGTATCGCGGCGGTTGGCATGTTGGCGACCGTGGGCATTACCATGGCCATCGACGCCTATGGCCCGATTGCGGACAACGCTGGCGGCATCGCGGAAATGGCCGAACTGGGCGAGGAAACCCGCAAGATCACCGACGGGCTGGATGAAGTGGGCAATACCACCGCCGCCATCGGCAAGGGCTTTGCCATTGGTGCCGCGGGTCTGGCTGCCCTGGCCATCATTGCCGCCTATATCGAAACCGTCGATAACAACATTGAGGGCTTCAGCCTGACGGTCAACGATCCGCTGGTGCTGATGGGTATGTTCCTGGGCGGTATTTTCCCCTTCCTGGTTAGCTCTCTGACCATGCGCGCGGTGGGCGACGCGGCCTTCGAGATGATTAACGAGATCCGCCGTCAGTTCAAGGAAATCCCCGGTCTAATGGAAGGTACCGCGAAACCGGACAGTGCACGCTGCGTGGATATCGCCACCAAAGCGGCCTTGCGGAAAATGATTGCACCCGGCGTACTGGCCGTGGCAGCACCGGTTGTGGTTGGCTTCCTGATCAGCCCCGCCGCCCTCGGCGGTATGCTGGCCGGCGCGTTGGTAAGCTGTGTGCTATTGGCCTTGATGATGGCCAATGCTGGTGGTGCCTGGGACAACGCCAAGAAGTATGTTGAAAAAGGCCATTTCGGCGGTAAGGGTTCTGACGTACACAAGGCCGCGGTAGTGGGCGACACGGTGGGCGATCCCTTCAAGGATACTTCCGGTCCGTCCATGAACATTTTGATCAATGTTATGGCCATTGTAAGTTTGGTGATTGCGCCCTTGCTTGGCTAGTTACATGCAGTTTTGAGGTGTTGCAAAAGCCCCGATTCCAACGGACCGGGGCTTTTTTATAGCTAGCTATAGTGAAGGGCCAACTGATAGAACAAACGAAAAGGAAAAAGAGATATGCAAGGCAGGGTATTACTGATGGGGATTACCCTCTTGTTGCCTTTGAGTTGTTACGGCGACTACACGATTGAACTCAGCCTGGATAACGATTCCGACAGCAGTGAGATAAAAAGCCAGAGTTATGTCTTTTTTAATCCTGATCCATCGTTTGGGGGAGCCGCCTCGGTTCCTGTCCCCGCGACCCAGGTTACGGAGGTTGAGTCGGATAGCAACACGCTGCGGGGCAGGCTCTATTTCGGTCGGGTAAGTACCGCCGATCTGCCGTTGGCGGAAGCGGGACTGTTTTCCAAACAAGGCAACGCTAGTTTGAGTATTGAATCCAGCGACACTAGATCCAAGGTCACGTGGCGGCCTGAACGCACAAGCGGGTTTGCTTCTACTCCGCTGGACGCATCCAGCACCGGCCGCGGCACGGCTATCAGCTCTGACGTGGAGTTGGTAACACCTGGCCCGCCTTTCATTGTCGGACTGGGTCTTGCGACGGGTGAATCGAAGACCGATAGCGATTCATCGGGAGGCGGAGTTGAACGCGAATCTGATTTTCGGGCCACACGGCTCCAGTTGGGTTTCTTCGTGAACGATCGGGCCACACTGCGGTATCATTATACGAAGCAGGATACTGAGGGCGATGCCGCTCTTGATCGTAAACGCACCAGCCATGATCTTTCGGTGCGGCAACTTGTATCGCTCAGCAACGGACAATATCTGAGTGTATGGGGGGGCTACGCCATATCCACTACTGAGTTCGAGGGCGCACCATCGAATATGCGAAGAGAACAGCTGGGGGTCGGGTTGAGTTATTATCCCATTAGAGCTTTAAAGCTGAGCATTGGCTACCGCAAAAGTCGACAGGTTGATGGCGTCGACAACGACAATGACGAGTATCACTATGGCCTTGGTTATTTTTTCAGCGATACAGTTGCGTTGTCATTGCAGGTGAGCAAAGCGGAGTCGGATTACGCCGCCCCCGATACAGGAACCTCCAGTACGTCGACCTCCATGGGCGAACTGGCTTCGGAGGGGATTAGGCTTGGCGTGGATTTGCGGTTTTAGAATCGCAAGATGCTTTGACGCGAAAGCGGTGTTTTTTCTCCCGCACGATCAATGGTCTGAGCACCGCGGGATGTGGGAAACGCAGAAGCGGAACACCTCGCGACCACGGTTGTCGGTGTTCAAAGTGCTATGAAGGGCTAATTATGTTGGTCTACCGACATCGACGTAGTCTTGGAGCGTTCCTTACGTTTGGTTTTTTGGCAGCTCTATTGACGGGCGTATCGAGTGTTTGCGCTGAAGAACAAAAAGCCACCTTTGCTGGCGGGTGCTTTTGGTGCATGGAGCCCCCCTACGACAAGCTGCCGGGTGTGAAGGCGACAGTTTCCGGCTACACCGGAGGCGAGCTTGAAAATCCCAGCTACGATCAGGTGTCATCCGGCGGTACCGGCCACGTGGAAGTGGTTCAGGTCACCTACGACGACGAGCAAATATCCTACGAAGAATTGCTTGAGGTGTTTTGGGTAAATATCGATCCTTACGATGATCGAGGGCAGTTTTGCGACAAGGGCAGCCAATACCTCAGCGGAATTTTTTATCACAACGAAGAGCAGAAAAAACTGGCCGAAGCCAGTAAGCAACAACTGGCCGAAACCAAGCAAGTCGACCCACCCATCGCGACTTTTATCCGGCACTTGGATGAATTCTATCCCGCCGAGGAATATCATCAAAATTATTATAAGAAGAATCCCATCCGTTATCGTCTGTACCGCTCTGGCTGCAGACGCGATGCGCGGCTGGAGGAGGTGTGGGGTGATAAGTGAGACGGGAGACGGGAGACGGGAGACGGGAGACGGGAGACGGGAGAGATTGACAAAGCAGTTGCGAAAAGTTCAAGCTTTTTCCCTGTTCCCTGTTCCCTGTTCCCTGTTCCCTGTTCACCATCACCTTCTCTTCTCCAACTCCTTCTGCAGCTCTTCGTCCAGACTTTTTAAAAACTCCTGAATTTCCTCATTAGCTTTTTCCGATTGTTCCTGTAGTTCGCGGCTGGCCTCCGACAATTCCCGGGCCATGCTGCTGCTCAGTTCGCTGCCAAGTTCGCGAAAGGCTTCAGCGCTTTCGGCCAATGCTGCTTCCAGCCCAGTGAGTGCGGAACGGTATACGCTTTCAAAAAACGCCTCGCGAGTTCGTACCGGGTCAACTTTCCAAGTGTTGTCTTCGTATACCAGAACGGTTTGAGTGTTGAAGGTCGATGTTTCCACTTCGTCCGCCCAGTGGATAATTGTTTCCACCCGCGCGGTTTCCTCAACACGAACGGTTTCGCCGAAAGTTACCCGGCTATCCGGGCCCGGTTCGATCACGTTGCTCAGTCCTTTTGAGGACGAGTCGACCACCAGTTGTTCTACCGCCTCCTGATCATTGGCGATAAGGGCTTCCCAGTAACGCTTGCTGACTTCCTCGGGCGTATTGCGCGCGCAGGCGCTTACAATTAGAAAACCCATGAATAGTATTGAAATCTGTAGCTTGGGCATGAATCCTCCTCGAGTCTCGGAGCGCCAGATAGCCGCAGTGGGAGAATAGCACTCTGGAATGCCGTTTAGTAGGAAGCAACTGATCGGCAAAGGCGTGATGGCGCACATATCTTTGAACTTTTTTGCCAAGCGCTTATGGGTGTGCAGCACATCGCGAATAGCCGGCGTTCAAGCGGGCCGCGGCCGGGCTCGACCGTAATTGCGCCACTTGGGTGTTGGTTTACAACACAAACGGGATGAAGGCTTTGCTGCGCTTGCTGTATTGCTGGTAGGCGTCGCCGAAATACTGCAGATTTTCCCATTCCTCAATCGTGGCGGCGAGCCACAGAATCGCGGTGGTAACAAGGCACAAGCCCAACCCCAGCCAAGTGGCATGCTTCAGGCAGGCGCCCCAGGTGAACAGGATCAGCGCGCTATACATGGGGTGGCGGATATAGTGGAAAATGCCTGTTTCGATGAGCGCGCTGGTGTTTTCGAAGGCAAAGTTCTCCCTGGGAATGGCCTTGTCTCGTTGGCCACCCCGGGTTATCAATAGGTATAGACCGCCGAGCAACAGGCCCAATGAGGGAAACAGCAACAACCAGGAGGCAACTTGATGGGGCGCGAACAGGTTCACATACCAGTAGGGCAGGTTGGGAATGACCACGGCGGCGCTGGTGGAAAAAGCGAAGAAACGGTAAAAGCCGTGGCAGCGCGGATTTCTCAGTGCGCGCAGCGATATCAGCGCGAGAAACAAAGTGCCCAGGCCCCAAAGGGACAATTGAGTCAGTGTCAATAAACCGATTTGCATAAGCATGAAGATAGCTGATTAAGGAGCCGCTAGCGGATCTATTTATTGTTCAGGTGTTTTTCCATGAAGATGCTGTGCTCGCTTTCAAGGTAGTCGGAAAAAGGTCCACGCACGCGGTAGCCGAGTGCACGATACAAGTACACCGCTTCGGGTTGTTGAGCGCCGGTTTCCAGACGAACCGTGTGAATGCCCTCGGCACGCAGCCGCGCTTCCAATGCCTCCATCAATTGCCTGCCCAGTCCTCCGCCGCGAGCCTCGGCCGTGACGAAAAGCCGCTTGACCTCTCCGTACCTGCTATCGCCGTCCCGCAGAATCTTGAACGCGCCTGTGCCTACGAGGGTTTCGCCATCGAATGCGCCCAATAAGGTAACGTTGGGCTTCGCTAACGCCGACACATCTTCCAGATAGCATGCCTCGGGTGGGTAGCGGCTGAGGAGATAATTATCGGCCTGTCTAATAAGTGCCCGCCACATCAGTGCGATCGGCAGCAACGGGAACAATAACCGGTGACTTCGTCATGAATTAAACCTGAAAGGATTTCTTGAGCTTTTTCGGAACCATGACTTTTTTCAACTTGGCGTAAACCGGCAGACCATTCTTGTAGGGAGGGTAGCTTTCACCCTGAATCAGCGGCGCGAGATAATCGCGGCAGGAGTCGGTAATGCCGAAGCCGTCGCGGGTAATGTAGTTGCGTGGCATTTTCTTTTCCACATTGGCAACCCCTTCCAGAGGTGCTTCTTCAATCTTCCACTGGTAGCGCTTGCCCGGCGTGGAGGTGCGCATGATTGCGGGCATGACCGCGTTTTTGCCGGCCAGTGCCATCTGCACACCAGCTCTACCAACCGCATAGGCTTGTTCCACGTCGGTTTCGGAGGCAATGTGGCGGGCCGCGCGCTGCAAATAGTCCGCTACTGCCCAATGGTATTTGTACCCGAGTTCATCCTTGACCATGTTGGCGAGAGTGGGCGCGACACCCCCCAGTTGGGTGTGGCCGAAAGCGTCCTTGGTTCCGGCGTCGGCCAGAAATTTTCCCTCGCCATCCTGACAGCCTTCCGATGCCACGATGGCACAGAAGCCGTATTTTTTTACACACTGCTCGACACGTTTTAAAAACCCTTTGCGGTCGAAGGCGATTTCCGGAAATAAAATAATGTGTGGTGCTTCGCCTTCCTCTTGCGCGGCCAGTCCGCCGGCGGCGGCAATCCAACCCGCGTGGCGGCCCATCACTTCCATGACAAATACCTTGGTGGAGGTATCGCACATGGAGGCCACGTCCAGCCCCGCCTCTTTAATGGAAATTGCCACGTATTTGGCGACTGAGCCGAAACCGGGGCAGGTGTCGGTAATTGGCAAGTCGTTGTCCACGGTTTTGGGAATGTGGATGGCTTGCAAGGGATAACCCAGTTGCTCCGATAGCCGGGAGATTTTCAGGCAGGTATCGGCGGAGTCGCCGCCACCGTTGTAAAAAAAATAGCGGATGTTATGGGCTTTAAAGACTTCGATCAGGCGCTCATACTCGGCCCGATTTTCTTCAATGCTTTTTAATTTGTAGCGGCAGGAACCAAAAGCGCCGGAGGGAGTGTGCTTCAAGGCGGCGATGGTTTTTGCGGATTCCTTGCTGGTGTCGATCAACTCTTCGCGCAGCGCGCCGATAATGCCGTTATTGCCCGCATAGACCTTGCCGATTTGCGCCTTGTGGTGGCGGGCGGTTTCGATCACGCCGCAGGCGCTGGCATTGATGACGGCGGTTACACCTCCAGACTGTGCATAAAAGGCATTCACTTTAGCCATTACTACTCCTGTTGGGTTGTTGAACGCTATTTGTTCAGTGTGCACGCGTTAGTTCGAGGGGCGCTATCATAGCTAAATCCACCTGCCATGGTAACCGGAAGGCAATCCACCACTTGGCGCTGTATTGGGTTTGGTGGCACGAGATCTACTGGCGCTAGGCGGAGCGATTCGTGCCTGTAAGCCGTTTGCCGCAGGGCACACTCTTTCGGAAACGCATAAATACGATCCCTGTAGCTCCGGCGCTTCATCCCTGAAGCGACGGTTCCGAAAGAGTGCACCCCACGCCAAACTCGGACAGCGGCCTCCGCGAGTTGCCGCTTCTTCTACTAGATTCGGTTCAGTCTTTTTTCGATCAGTGCCGACGAACGACAGGACAGGAGGCCGGTGTTTGCTGCTGTGACCCTCGACAGCAGGGCGCGTGCATTTGCCTCCTGCAATGCGTGCACTTCCGCCATCCATGGCGGTCGTGCTGGCGAGGAGCCCCCATGGATGGGTTCACGGCGAGTCACAGCAGTGAATACCGGTCTCCTGTTGGGCACGGGAGTGTCAGCCCGGCCATTTCTGTCTTCGAATCTTGGATATGCTCCCGTCTGAATGACAGCCAGCGCCATCTATTGTCCACTAAGGTCGTGAGCGTTCGCATTCGTCCCGTGCCCCGTCGTGCTAAGCTGTCGCCCGCTGGCAGTTGTTTGAAGAACCGAGATTATGCACATTCACATCCTGGGTATCTGTGGCACCTTCATGGGCAGTTTGGCGCAATTGGCCCAGGCCCAAGGGCATCGCGTCACTGGCGCGGACGCCCATGTCTACCCTCCCATGAGCACGCAATTGCAAGCCGCCGGCATCGAAATCACGGAAGGCTATGCGCCCGAACAGCTCGACCCGCCGCCGGATCTGGTGGTGGTGGGCAATGCCATGAGCCGCGGCAATCCGGCGGTGGAGGCCATGCTGGATCGCGGTATTCCCTTCGTGTCCGGCCCGCAGTGGTTGCACGATCACGTGCTGCCCGGCAAGTGGGTGCTGGCGGTGGCCGGGACCCACGGTAAAACCACTACCAGCAGTATGCTGGCCTGGATACTGGAGTACGCCGGCTTGAATCCCGGCTATTTGATCGGCGGTGTGCCGGGCAATTTCAGTCAGTCGGCGCGCCTGAGCGAAAACTCATCTTTTTTCGTGGTGGAGGCGGACGAATACGACACCGCTTTTTTCGACAAGCGCTCCAAGTTTGTTCACTACGCCCCCCGTACCTTGGTGATCAACAATCTCGAATTTGATCACGCCGACATCTTTGCCGACCTGGCGGCTATTCAACAGCAGTTCCATCACGTGGTGCGCATTGTGCCGGGCAATGGTTTGCTGGTTTACCCGCGCGGGGTAACAAGCATTGATGAGGTGATTGCCATGGGTTGTTGGACCCCTGCCCATACTATACAGCTGCAAGGCGAGGCAAAGGGAGAGGGAAGGGAAAAGGGCAAGGACCAGTGGCAGGCACGGTTATTGAGCGTGGATAGTTCTCACTTTGATGTCTACTTTGAAGGTGAGCGGGTCGGCGGCGTGAAGTGGGAGCAAACCGGTGAACACAGCGTCATGAATGCCTTGGCGGCAATTGCCGCGGCGCGCCATGTGGGAGTGAAAGCTGATGTTGCTGTTCGGGCGCTGGCGGAATTTCGCGGGGTAAAAAGGCGAATGGAGTCCCTGGGGGAGCACCGGGGTGTTACCGTCTACGACGATTTTGCCCATCATCCCACGGCCATCAAAACCACCTTGGCTGGCTTGCGGGCCAAGGTGGGCGAGAAGAAAATCATCGCCCTGATCGAACCGCGTTCCAACACCATGCGTATGGGGATCCACAAGGCCAGTTTGGCGGACGCCTGCGAGGATGCGGATCAGGTATTTTGGTATCAGCCGCCTTCCATTGACTGGTCCCTGGATGAGGTGGTGGCGCAAAGCCCGGTGCCGGCGGAAGTGGTGTCCGACCTCGACGAATTGATGGGCAAAGCTGTTGCAGCGGCGACTGCGGGTGCCCAGATCGTGATTATGAGTAACGGCGCTTTTGGTGGCATCCATCCGCGTCTGGTGGCAGCATTGGCGCAAGCGGAAAGCCCGCTGAACCGTGAGCAAGGGGAGAAGGGGCAGGGGCAGAACGAGCGGGGGGACAGTCAATGAGTGAAAATTACAGCGGAGACTTCTACCGAACGGTAACCCTGGCCATGACCGGGGCGTCCGGTGCTCAATACGGCCTGCGTCTGTTGGAGTGTCTGCTGGCCGCCGATTGCCAGGTTTACATGATGATTTCCCAGGCCGCGCAAACGGTTATCGCCACCGAAACGGAACTGGAATTGCCGGACTCTCTTATCGAGCAACAGCGGTTACTGGCTCACAGCTTCAACGCGGAAGAAGGGCAGTTGCTGTTGTTGGATAAGCAGGACTGGTTTTCTCCGGTGGCCTCCGGCTCCAGTTCTCCGTCGTCCATGGTCATCTGCCCGGCCAGCGGCGGCACTTTGTCGTCCATCGCCGGCGGTGCCAGCAACAACCTCATTGAGCGGGCCGCCGACGTGGCCCTGAAAGAGCGCCGCCAATTGATTATTGTCCCCCGCGAAATGCCTTATTCGGAAATCCACCTGGAGAACATGCTCAAGCTGACCCGTCTGGGCGCCGTCATCATGCCGGCCAGCCCCGGCTTTTATCACCAACCCGCCGGCATCGGCGATCTGGTGGATTTCGTGGTGGGCCGCATTCTCGACCATTTGGGCATTCAGCAGGCGATTATGCCGCGGTGGGGGGAATAGGGGACAGTCGCTAGTCGCTAATCTCTAGTGAAAGATAAGGCGAATAAAGACCTATGCTGAATCCCGTCAACCATGTTTGAGTGTTTTGACTAGTGATTAGCGACTAGAGACTAGCGACTATAAACCCTACAATCGTCACCACCCCGTGCCGGAGTTACCAGACCTAAAACCCGGCAGTCCTCATAGATAAGGCACTCGCATGTCCGCTAGGCTTCTTGATCTTTACGAATCCGTTGTCATTAAACGTCCCAAACTGACTCTCGCGGTAGTTTTTCTGTTTGTGATTGCCTTGGCGGCTGGCTTGCCACGCATCAAGGTGGATGCTTCGGCGGATTCACTGACCCTTGAGCATGACGAGGATATCGATTACAACCGCGAGATAACCGCCCGCTATCAAAGTGGCGATTTTCTGGTAATCACCTATTCCCCACAGGGCGAACTGTTCGCCGACGAATCGCTGAACACGCTGCAATCGCTCCGCGATGAACTGCTGGAAGTGGATGGGGTGGAAAGCGCTCTCAGTATTCTGGATGTGCCGTTGTTGTACAGTCCGCTGATGAGCCTGTCGGAAATCACCGCCGTGGACGAATTCCGCACCCTGACGACGCCGGGTGTTGACAAGGAGCAGGCCAAGCAGGAGTTCCAGCAGAATCCTCTTTACCGGGACACGCTGGTCAGTCCGGATGAGCAGACCACGGCCATTCAACTTAACCTCGAAGTGGACAATCGCTATTTGGCGCTGGTCCGCGAACGCGACAACCTGCGTGCTAAACGCGACCGCGAAGGTTTGACCGATGCGGAACAGGCGCAGTTGAAAACGGTAAGCGCCGACTTCCGGCGCTACCGTACCGAGCGCGCGGAAGAGGACCGTCAGCGCATCGAGCAGGTGCGCGCCATAGTGGCGTCCTATAAAGACGAAGCGGAGATCTTTGTGGGCGGTATCAGCATGATTGCCGCTGATACCATTGCTTTTGTTAAAAAGGACTTAATGACCTTTGGCATTGCCGTGCTGATTTTCATTATCGTCATGCTCGCCATTATTTTTCGCCAGCCGCGCTTCGTGATATTGCCCTTCGCCACCTGCGTGCTGGTGGTTACCATGATGCTCGGCTATCTGGGTTGGGTGGATTGGCGGATCACGGTTATTTCCAACAACTTCGTTTCCCTGTTATTGATTCTCACCCTGGCGCTCACCATCTATCTGGTGGTGCGCTATCGGGAACTTCACGCCCGGCATCCGGAATGGAGCCAGCAGCAATTGGTATTGGAAGCCGCCCGGCAGATGGCGAAACCCTGCCTCTACACCGTGCTGACCACCTTGGTGGCCTTCGCTTCACTGGTGGTTAGCGATATCAAGCCAGTAATCGATTTCGGCTGGATGATGACCATGGGCCTGAGCCTGGCCTATGTCATGGCCTTTACCTTTCTCCCCGCCAGTTTGGTGTTGCTGGAAAAGGGCGAACCCCGGGACACCGGCGACAAATCCAGCGTGTTTACCGAGCACTTTGCCCGCTTTGCCGAACAGCGCGGTGGCGTGGTGCTGGCGATTGCGTCGGTGGCGGCCGTGGCGGCCGTTTTCGGGATTAGCAAACTGGATGTGGAAAACCGGCCCATCGACTATTTCCACGAAAGCACGGAGATCTATCAGGGCTTGAGCGTTATTGACCGACAACTGGGTGGCACCACGCCGATGGACATTATCCTGGACGTAGCGCCAGCGGAGGAAGGGGAGCCGACCAACGACAATGGGGACGACCCCTTTGCAACCCCGGGCGGCGAGCAAGCCGCCGGCGCAGCGGAAGCGTCCGACGATCCCTTCGACGACGACCCCTTTGGCGAGGATCCCTTCGGGACCTTCGCGCAAGGTGATGACTCGGGCGATTCAATTGGGGAAAGTTACTGGTTTACGGTCGCCGGTTTGAGGGAAATTGAACAGTTGCACGACTACCTGGAGAGTCTTCCCGAGGTCGGGCGGGTGCAGTCTTTGGCGACCGCCTACAAGGTGGCCAGGGATATCAATGGTGGGCCGCTTAACGATTTCGAATTGGGGGTTCTGCGTAACCAGTTGCCGGAGGACATGAACGACCTGCTGGCATCCTTTCTTTCCGCCGAGGAAAACCAGACCCGCATTAACTTGCGGGTACAGGAAATCGATTCCGGTCTGGACCGCCAGCAACTGCCGGAAAAAATCCGCCGCTACGCCGTGGAGGAAGTTGGCCTGGAACCCGGACAGGTGCATTTCACGGGTTTGCTGGTGTTGTACAACAATGTGCTGCAAAGCCTGTTTTACTCGCAAATCGTGACCTTGGGCACGGTGTTTCTCGGCATCATGGTGATGTTCATGGTGTTGTTCCGCAACCTGATGCTGTCCGTGGTCGCGATCATTCCCAATATGCTGGCCGCGGGCGTGGTGTTGGGTAGTATGGGGCTGGCCGGTATTTCCCTGGACCTGATGAACATCATGGTGGCCGCCATTACCGTGGGTATGGGGGTGGACCACGCCATTCACTATATCTATCGTTTCAAACAGGAATTCGAGGTGGACCGCGACTACATCCAGGCCATGCACCGTTCTCACCAGTCCATCGGCCGGGCCATGTATTACACGGCCATTACCATTATTGTCGGCTTCTCGGTGCTGGCGCTGTCGCGATTTATTCCCTCGATCTATTTTGGCGTGCTGACCAGCCTGGCAATGCTGGCGGCTATTCTGGGTTCGTTGACCTTGCTGCCCAAGCTGATTCTGATTGCGAAACCGCTGGGGAAGGGGGAGGCTGGTGAGGCGTGAGATGTGAGATGAAAGTGAATGGTAAATGGTAAATGGTGAATAGTGAATCGCCGGGGGAGACGGGAGAAAGCCGTGTGCTGGCCGCATTGCGTGGGGGGGGGGGGGGGGGG
>JBBDIU010000092.1:0-6278 GCA_040880205.1 Cellvibrionaceae bacterium | reverse complement strand
TCCGTTCAATGGGCCATCCCTGGCCCGTCCCGCTGCTATCCTTGCAGCTATTCACTCCAAAACAGCTCCCGCCCGCCCACGCAAAGCTGGATCGCGCCACTTACCACCCAAGTGAGGCTACCGGGGCTGGATGCGAGGCACGGTGCAGGTCCAGTGTCTTTCATCTCACATCTCACACCTCGCCCTCCCAAGCAGTTAAACTAAATCGCAGGTTTTGACGGGAGCAACAACATGATCCAATTCGAACTCAATGGCGAGGCGATTTTGCTTCCGGAAGACATCGACCCTTCGATGCCCTTGTTGTGGGTGGTGCGTGAACAGCTCGGGTTGACGGGATCTAAGTTTGGTTGCGGGCAGGGGCTGTGCGGTGCCTGCACCTTGCATGTGGACGGGGTGGCGACGCGCAGTTGCACCCTGCCTGTCAGTCAGGTGGCGGGCAAGTCCGTGACTACCATCGAAGGCCTCGGGGGCAATCATCCGGTGCAGCAGGCCTGGCGGGAAATCGATGTGCCCCAATGCGGTTACTGCCAATCCGGCCAGATCATGTCCGCCGTGGCCTTGCTGGCCGACAATCCCGATCCCAGTGACGAGGACATCAATCGTGCGATGGCCGGTAATTTGTGCCGCTGTGGCAGTTACCCGCGCATCCGCCGGGCGATTCACCGGGCGGCGTCATTGGGCGGGGCTGTCCGACAGTTCGATCCCGAGGGACTATTATGAAACTCACTCGACGCAAATTGTTGATTGGCGGCGGCCTAGTGGGTGGCGGTCTGGTAATAGGCTTTAGCCTCGGCGGGGATGATTCGCCACCGACGACCGCGGCGGGCAGTTTCCAGCCCAACGCCTGGCTGCAAGTTACCCCGGATGGCCGAGTCATTTTCCAGTTGGACAAGGCGGAAATGGGGCAGGGCGTTTACACCGGCCTGACCACAATTATGGGTGAAGCGTTGGATTACAACCCCGCCAACATCCAGGTACAGATGGCGGGCGTTCATTCCGCCTACAACAATCCCGCCATGGGCATGCAAGTCACCGGCGGCAGTACCAGTCTTACCACTAGTTGGATACCTCTGCGGGAAGCGGGCGCCCGCGCCCGCGCCATGCTGATGGAAGCGGCGGCCGCGAAATGGCAGGTTCCAGTTGCCGAACTGGGCACCGACGATGGCTTCGTAGTTCATTCCGGCTCCGATCACCGCGCCAGCTATGGAGAACTCGCCGAGCGCGCCAAAAAGGTCGCCGTTCCGGAATCGGTTCCACTCAACCGTGCCGCGGACTATAAGTGGGTCGGCCAATCCCTGCCGCGTTTCGACAGCGCCGCCAAAATCGATGGAACGGCGGAATTCGGCGTGGACGTGAAGCTGCCCAATATGAAAGTGGCGGTGGTGATCCGCTGCCCGCATTTCGGTGGCAGCCTAAATAGTTTTGATGACAGCACTGCCGAGCAACAGCCAGGGGTGCGCAAGGTATTCGCCATTCACAACGGCGTGGCGGTGGTGGCGGATGGTTACTGGCAGGCGCGGCAGGCCGCCAATAAGGTGAAAGTGGAATGGGATAAGGGCCCCCTGGCCGGTTTGAACTCCGCCACGATTCGCGAACGGCAGGAACATGCGCTGGATCACGCGGAAACCATCGTGGAAGCCGAGAACGAAGGCGATGCTGACGGTATGTGGGAGACCGCTCGTAGCAGCGCAACCGCGGTGAGCATCGAAGCTGTTTACGCCGCTCCCTTCCTCCATCACAGCACCATGGAACCCCAAAACTGCACCGCTTTGGTAACCGGCGACCGCTGCGAACTGTGGGCACCCTCGCAAGCGCCCGGCTTTGTGCAAGCCCTGGCCGCGCAATTTGGCGGCTTCGCCCGAAGCAAGGTCAAGGTAAACACCACGTTGATGGGTGGCGGCTTTGGCCGGCGCGCCATGACCGATTTCGCCGGCGAGGCCGCCGCCATTGCCAAGCAAATGCCCGGCGTGCCGATCAAATTGATGTGGTCCCGGGAAGACGACATGCGTCACGACTTCTATCGGCCATCCACTCTGCACCGCCTGCGCGGCGCCATCGACGACCGGGGCGAGATCAGCACCTGGCGCCACCGCCTGGTATCCGCCAGCATTACCAAGGGTATGGCCGTGACCCTGGTGGACGCTTATTTACCGAGTTGGCTGCCGGAAGCCATGGCCCGTGGAATCGGCCGTTTTGCCGGCAATGCCGCCGCCAATCGCGACACCGGCATGGCCGAAGGCGCGGAGATACCCTACGCCGTGACCAACAAAAAAGTCGATGTGGCGCTTTATGATCCGGGCATCCCCCTCGGCTTTTGGCGCTCGGTCGGCCATTCTCACACTGCCTTCGTGGTGGAAAGCTTCATGGACGAAATGGCCCACGCCGCCAAGCAGGATCCGGTGCAATTTAGGCTCAAGTATTTGCAGGAGCACCCGCGTCACATCGGTGTGCTGAAGGCGGCGGCCGAGGCGGCCAACTGGGGTAAAGCGTCCTCGGGGCGCCACCAGGGTGTCGCGGTACACGAGTCCTTCAGTTCCTACGCCGCGCAAGTGGTGGAGTTGTCGGGCGGACCTTCCGGCTACAAAATCGAACGGGTAATCTGCGCCGTGGATTGTGGCTTGGTGGTGAACCCCGATATTGTCGTCGAGCAGGTGGAAAGCGCGGTGATATACGGTCTGAGCGCGGCGCTAAAAGCCCCGCTAACAATTGAGGACGGGCGCGTCGTGCAGAGTAACTTCCACGATCTGCCGGTGTTGCGCATCGACGAAACGCCGGAGATTGAAGTGATCCTGATCGACAGCGATGCGCATCCGACCGGCATCGGCGAAATCGCCACGCCGCCCATCGCGCCGGCGCTGGCTAATGCCCTGTTTCAAGCCAGTGGCAAGCGTCAACGGGAGTTGCCATTGGAATTGGGTAGTGGGAAGTAGGGAAGGGTATCCGACATGCAAAGTTTGGATCTAGAAGTGTTCCCCACCCTGATTCACTGGTTGGAACAGGGCAAGCCCACTTGGTTGTGCACGGTGACTTCCACCTGGGGTTCAGCGCCGCGCGACGTGGGTTCACTGATGGCTTGCAACGGCGACGGCCAGCAATGTGGCTCACTGTCCGGCGGCTGTATTGAAGAGGATCTGTTGGCAAAAATTGCCAGCGGCGACATCTCCCGCGACCGACCCTGGCATATGATTTACGGCGAAACCAAGGAAGAAGCAGAGCGCCTCAAGTTGCCCTGCGGCGGCACCCTGGGCGTGTTGCTGGAACCGCTGGGCGGCGCCGACGATCTGGCGTGGTTGAAAACCGCTCAGCAGCACATTGAAAAGCGCGAGTGCATCACTCGCGTGGTGAATTTTCAGCGCGGTTCAAGCGAACTAAAGCCCGGCGGTTTCGGGGAAAAATTCGAGTTTGTCCGCGACGGCAGCGAGCCGCACTCGCTGCGACAAGTATACGGGCCGCAATACCACCTGTTCCTGGTTGGCATCAGCGAGGTGAGCCGCGCGTTGGCCACCTTCGCGTTGTTGATGGATTATCGGGTGACGGTGTGCGATCCACGTCCCGAACAAATCGCCGCCTGGAATATCGACAACGTCCAACTGATCCGAGCCATGCCTGACGATGCGGTGGGCAAGTACGCCAACGACAAGCGGTCGGCGGTGTTGGCGCTAACCCACGACCCGCGGATCGACGACATGGGTCTGATGGAGGCGTTTAACACCGAAGCGTTTTATATTGGCGCCATGGGGTCCATGGCAACCTCGGAAAAGCGCCGCCAGCGTTTGCAACAGCTGGACATAACCGACGTGGATTTGCAACGTTTGCATGCTCCCATTGGTCTGGACATTGGCAGCAAAACTCCCTCGGAGATTGCCATTGCCGTGCTTGCCGAACTGACCCGGGTGCGCGCCCAGCTTGCACGGCGCGGTACCAAGGCTGATACTGCAACCGCGTAATCACAATTTAGTACCACAATAAGCACCATAATAAGTAACTGCCAAGAATAGAGTCTCCACCGTCGGAGTTTAACTGCTGTGACCAGCTCAGGCTCAGACTCACCCTCACCCGGCCAGGTAAACCTGGCGGGCATCGTGCTGGCCGCGGGTCGATCCAGCCGCTTTGGCAGCGACAAACGCCTTGCTCCCCACAGTGCCAACGATACCTTGTTGACGCAATCCATCGCCGTGATTGAACCCGCTTGCGCCCGGGTGTTCGTTGTCACCAGAGTGGATGATCGCGATCGGGGGCGCGAGCTATTGGGTCGCTGGTGGGGGCGCGACAAAGTCGAGCAGCTATGTGCCAGCGACGCGGAGCAGGGCATGGGCAGCAGTCTGGCCAACGCAATATCCGACGTGCTAGCCTTTGAGCAGGCGCACCGGCTGCAATTCGACGGTGTGTTATTGATGCTGGCCGATATGCCTTACATCGACCCGATAACAATTACAAAAGTGGTGGCGGCTCATTCCCTAGACAATATTGTCCTTCCCTGTTACCAATGCGAGACGGGGAAACGCTGGGGCCATCCAGTGCTTTTCGGGCGCTCTTGGTTCAACGCACTGCAAGCGCTGCACGGTGACCGGGGTGGCAGATCCATTATCCAGGCCCACGCCTCCGCTCGAGTGGAAATTGCCGTGAATGATCCGGGTATTTTGCGGGACGTAGACAAACCGGAGGATATAGGCACGCCGGGCGATACCGGCACAAAAAAGCGGTGAATTAGATATTTGCAAACAGGGGCGGTAGCGAAACTTACTGACCGGCGCAACCGGTTTGTCGCATGGGGGACTTATGGAACGACCACTCACTGCCAGTTTCGAGAACGACGGACGAGGTATGGTTTTTGTTGGCCAAGGGGTTATTTCAGGCGAGCAAATGATCAAACAATCGGAGAAGGCTTATTCTCCGGCGGTGCTGGCCAAGTTGCGCTATCAGATCATCGACCTGCGCAATGTGGAGCGCATGGATATCACCTCGGAACAAATGCGCCAGCTTGCCATGCTGGACCGTCGCGCCGCCGAGCAGTCTGCGGGAGGAAAGATTGCCATTGTGGCCTCCCACGACCTTACGGTTGGACTCAGTCGCATCTACAGCGCCTATGCCCAGAGCCCCGAGCTGGACGCGAAAATTTTTCCCACCATGGAAGAGGCTCGAGCCTGGGTCGAAGACACTGGCAGCCGTGAAGCGAGTGCCCGCCTCAGCTGAGCCGCAGCCTCATAAACCCGCCTACCGCCGCCGCTGACCGGAGTCCGACTTTCGGTAACGTCCGCGACCGCCAGAGGAACTCATTTTGTGCCGGCAAGTCTCAACCGGAAGTGCAAAATCCGGGGTGTAAAATATTGTAAAACGCCGAAAGGGCCACTGTAGTCAAGACGGTTCTGTTTATAATCGGAGCGACCAGGTCGCGAACAGGCATGTGGAGACCCAAGCGGAGCAAGCGCGCGGATTGCATCGGCGTAGCAATTGGCGAGTCCAGCGGTTGGGCGTACGCCAGGGTTTAGGCTAGGATTTAGATTAGGGTACAGAGGTCTACGGCGTCGACGGTAGGCGATCCTCAGGGCGACCGAACACGGCAGGACGTGGCGTCCAATTTGCATCCGCCACCAAATCGGTTCGGCTGTCGGATTCGAATGGTTCGGGTGATTCGGACAAGGTGGCAACCGGGATGCCGGCTGGCTAAACAGTTATCGAACCCGCTGGATACAGCGCACTCCATGCCACAAACATATATCGGTGGTTAGGCTATGCCCCACTCTGCAATGGAATTAATTCGTCAGCGGCTGAAATCCACCCGGCGTCGTCAAAATATAAGCCTTGCCCTGGTTCAACTGGGTCGCTGGCTGCTCAGTTGCTCCTTGCTGTTCATGGCTATCGGAGCGACCGGCGTTTTCTTCAATCTTAACGAGACGATCTGGAAAGCAATTTTCATATTCTGGGCCGCTAGCGTTTTCTCCATTACTTTTTATCTCGTTTGGCGTTTTCTTGCCCAGTGGCAAAATGATCGCCACTTCATGCACAGCATAGAGCAACGGCTGCCGGAACTCGAACAACGTCTTATCACTTCGATGGAATTCGAGAACCGGGATTCGGCGGGCGTTTCCCAGCAGTTTGTCGACAAATTGTTCGAGGATGCGCAGGCTCAGGTGGAGGCCAGGCCACTCAACACGGCGGTGTCCTTCAAGGCTGCGCGCCACGCATTGGGCTTGGCGAGCGTGTCCGTGGCTGGCGCGGTATTGTTGCTGGTGGTCTCGGACAGTTTTTTGCAGGCAAGTCGTCAGCTCGCCTGGCCT
>JBBDIU010000091.1:0-20485 GCA_040880205.1 Cellvibrionaceae bacterium | reverse complement strand
CACTATATCGCTTTAGACGAACAATCAAAAATAATGGAATTTGGATCATACAAGCAATGCACGCGGCAAGCGCGTGATTACGGCGGCTAAGTGTATATGGACGTATCGGACGTGCAAATATTCATCATCGTAAAAATGGTCCGGTGGGTATTCGCATTAGCGTTACCGATAATTGCTTACGTAGAAATGGTGATAGGCTACTTGGTATTCAAAGTATCAAGCTTAATATCAACCTCGAATACCGAAGCTGACGCCTCCAATGTTTAATTGGGGGTCGAGGCGCTAAAAAATGACGTCTGAAAAGTAGCGAATTATCGCAGCATTAAATGAATGTCATACTTCAGAGCAATTAGGTATATCATGAAAAAACTCTTATTATTTCCAATAATTGCCTTTCTGGCATCCTGCGCCTCTACAGATATGTCTGATGCGCTACAGAACGGCAGGGGCGAAATCCCGACACATCAGTTTTCTGATGCAGATACCATTGAAGCGATTAGGGACCTTAAACCACAGGCAAAACCACCGATTAAAGTGGCTGTTATTCCGCCATACAGGTGGAATGCGGTAAGTATCGAAGAAAGGAAAGTCATTGAAAAATGGGGAGAAAAATTAAAGGAAATAGGCTTTATTAAATCCTTGGAAATAGTCCCTCAGTCTTTAAGGCCACGCTGTAACTATCAAGCAGATAGTAGTTGCTATTTAAAAGAGTCTCGTTTAGCCGGAGCGCGTCTAGGGGCAGATGCTATTCTATTCCTAAACGATAGTACCGTAACTGATCAATATGTTAATCCCGCGAGTATGTTAAATCTTACCATTGTGGCCATGTGGTTTGTACCAGCGCACCATAGAGACTCATATTCAATTTATGAGGCATCTCTTTTCGATA
This sequence comes from Cellvibrionaceae bacterium, assembly GCA_040880205.1. Classification (GTDB taxonomy): domain Bacteria; phylum Pseudomonadota; class Gammaproteobacteria; order Pseudomonadales; family Cellvibrionaceae; genus WACF01. Next base: position 19,596 of record JBBDIU010000091.1, on the reverse strand, counting down.
TCGACAACGGCTATTTGTATACCATAGCTGAAGGGTATGGTGAGTATAAAACCGTGCGTCCCTATATGTATACTGATTGGGCTACTGGACAAGCGAAGGCTCGTATTGCAGCCTTGGAAAAGCTGGGTGAACAGCTACTGGCTATGGCACAAGACCTAGTCACGCAAGAAACATCAACTAACAATTAATGCAAGCCGACGCTAAAAAAAACGCGGCTTCTTTAGACGTTATGCATAAACTGCATGTCAAATGCTTATAGACCCCGAGGGCAACAAGATCGAGGCGGTCTTTCATGGCAAGAGTCACAACAAAGCGCCCTGATCCTTTGCGCACCCGCGCCTGTGTCACTTCGACTCCGCAAGGGCTTCCGCCACACTCTGACGAATTCTTTTCGACTGCTCGGTGCGCAGCAGTTGTTGCAAGGTCTCTCTGTTCTCGGGGAATGTATCCAAATTCGTCGCCAAAAAGCGGGCCATGCCAAGCCGGGTGTTCTCGTCGCGTTCGGTGTGAATAGCGGAACGAATGGTTGTTACCGCGGATTGTGAGGGCTGGGTCCATGAAGCCAGCGATTCGGCGATTGCACCGCGGACCTGACTGTTGCGCTCCTGCTCGAAGTGCGAGATGAGTTCTTCCCCGGCTTGATCGGTTCCCACCATTCCCAACGATAATGCAGCCGCGCGCCGGACCTCCGGGGCATCATCCTCCAAGAAATTCAGAAGGTCGGTGGCCAGGGAAGCGTCGCGGGTATTGCCCAGGGCGTGGACATAGTTGGTGCGCTGTTCGGCGTAGTAATCGGAGCCAGAACTGGCGAAGGCGCTGCTCAACAACTGGTCGCGCAGTCCCGAGTAACCGGGGTTATCGGCTGCGTGCAGGGTGTTACCGATGCTGCCCAGGGCAAAGGTTGCGGTGCTGGCCAGTTGTTGCTGATCGCCCGTTGTTGCGCCGGTTTGTGCGGTATTCCACAGGGCCTCGATGGTTTCGGCACTGGGCTCATCCACGCCAGCCAGAGCGACGATTGCGCGCATGGCGTCCCGCGATGACCAGACTTGATCGTGCAGCACGGACACCAGCGCAGTTTGCGCCGCCTCGGTACCCGCCAGCTCGAAGGCCAGGTATAAATCGGCGCGCGTGCGATCGCTGAGCGTTTCGGTTTTCAGCTGTTCCAATAATACCGCGGGCAATGATTCGTCGACGCGCAGCAAATCGCGTAGCCGATGTATCCAAGTGATGCGGCCATGTGTGATGGCATCCAGTTGTGGCAAGGCCGCGAGAATCTGCCGCCGCGCTTCTGCCGGAGAAATCGCCGGTACCGGCGCTGGGCTATCTTCCGCTGGCGCGGCCGCCGCGACAAAATTCCAATTGTCGACGTCAACCGCCTGGGCGATGGGCTGCAGTTTCAGGCTTGCATGGTTGTTGATAACCATCGCCGGATTGCCGCCCTGCCCCTGGGTTTGCAAAATCTCGCTCACAACCATTTCGGTGATCCAGTCCCGTTGCGGGTCGAGATGAATCGTTTCCCGCGATTCGATGGTTGCGCCGGCGAGCATCTCCGCCGATGGCATTCCACTGAAATCGCGCTTGGTTTTTTCCACCTGGCTGGGGGCGGTACGCCGATAGGCCGCTTCAAAACTGCCCGAGGCGTTTAGCTCTCGCGCGACCCAACTATGGCCCTCGTCCATGGTGACCTGAAAGGTGCGAACGAGGTTTTCCAGCATGTCGCGGTCTTGGGCGGTCACCTGAGCGGGGAACTCGAATGATTCGGGAATACCGCCGGCGGTGTAGTGGACCCGAAAAGCCGCGCCCATAGCCTGATTGGTCGCCTGATCGGATTCACCATTGACCTGCAACTGTACGTCCGCCAGCCGCATACCCACTTGCGCGTCGCCGGAAGGCTCCACCTCCAGCGTTTGCAGATTCAACAAGGCGTGCATCTGGACGTGCATGCCCTGGCCGGCGTTGCCACCGGCCATGTTCATCTGCATAAAAGAGTCGAACCGCACTTGATACTGCTGCCGGGCCCCCTCTCGCCACCGCAAGTCGACCGCGGCCTCCCCCGGCGCCGGCCTTGATTCCAGTGGCGGGCGCTGGAACAGCCACACCACGGCGAGCGCTACCAGCAGCAGCGCAAACCCAACCAATAATTGACGCATCGTTATCGTTTTCATAGCCGTTTTCACAGTGAGTAATAGGCCGGTTCTTCGCCATCGATAATGATGACGTCGAGGGCCAGGTTATCGTTGTCCAGCAGCACATCCTTCAGTTGGAACAGAGCCTTGGACTTCCAGATGTTCTTGGTTGCCTTGATGCTTTTGAAACCCGGGCAGGGAAATTTAAACGGTCCTGCCTTGCAGGTTTTAATGGTGGGCACCGAATACTTGGCGAATAGATTGAGCTTTCCCAGCGGTCCGGTAAATTCGTTGGTGATTTTGGGGCCCTGCCGAATAACGAATTCGATGGGGCTGGCCACGGATACCGGTTCGATCATTTCGATCTCGACGCCGTTAAAGAATACGATCCGCTCATCGAGCAGTGACAGCACGCCTTCCACTCCGGCAATGAATGGACCCCTGCCAACGCCCGCGTAGAGCGTCGCTTCAACATTGGCGTAAGGGCCGCCGGAAATGCCAAGGCGGTAGTCGTCGGGCTCGGTAGTGAATTTAAAAGGCTGATACTCGACACCGAAGTTGCCGGCAACACTGGCCCCCACGCTGAGGGGAATGGGGCCCACGAACATGGTGAATTCTTTCGCCGGGTTGGGGTATTCCTTCGAAATGGATGCCAAATCTACCGTCACATCGACGTTCGAAGGCAGTTTGGCAACCGAGGCCAGCAGCTGGCCCGCGTGCCGAATTTCGATGGTAAAGCTCGACTCTTCCTCCGCCGGCTTGCCCGGGTAATCCGGGACCAACTGCGCTCTGACGGCAGCCTTCATGAACGAGCCCTTGACACCGAATACGGTTATTGGGATGTCGCCGTGAACCTGCTCGATATAGCCGCGATGGTCGGCCGATACCGAGCTGCCAAAGTCCAGCCCAAACTTGAACACCGAGCCGCCACTTTGAGTTTTGTAACCGGCACCCGACGGCACTGGGTAGACACGTCTGGCGTTCTCACCAAGTGCCGGTGTAAACGATGGCTCCAGGCCCGGTGGCCGGTCTATTTGCGATAGCGGTGGGATGTAGGGCGGAAGTACAACGTCCAGGGGCGAGCAGACCTCGTTATCCTCCGGCAAGTAATCACTTACCGAAGCGTCCGCTGGCCTGATCTCCACGCAGACGGTAAAGTCCATCACCGCCATGGCTTCGGTCTCGTCCCCCCAGATGCCGTTGGTGGGTAATCGGTACAAAAAAATTTCCAGCGCATTGATGGCCTGAGCGGTCAGATCCGGGGGCGGCAGCTTCGGCAGTGGATCGCTATCTGTGGTGCGGGTAGTAACCGGAATGGAAAAGCGCATCGCCTTTTCCAGTACGCTGCCTAAACGACCGGGAACGTAGAAGTTCATATGGGCCGAGTCCCGTTCCACATCGTTGAGCACGACATCGTCGCCGGCGGTTTCAATCAACTGCGGCGTGAACTCACCGAGCGGCAACCACTCGGCCACGCCGGATTCGATTCCCGACTCCGGGTCGATCCCGTAAGCATTAATGTAGCGTTCGGAACCGGAGTGCCAAAGGTATAACGGCACCTCGTGGGAAGTACCGCTATCGGATCGCATCAGTCGCAGGCTGGCAAAGGCTTCGATGTCGACGGTTTCGTCCACGCCCAGCCCGTGGGCCGCCACGGTAACGGTACCACCGGCATCAGCGTTGTAGACATTATCCTCCGTTCCCGGTACTTGCTGGTCGTAGTCGTCGGTATTGATCAACATGGCGGCGCGGTCCAGCGCCAGCTCGGCAAGGATGAGGTTTGGCCTATCTTCCTGCGAAAGCATTGCCTCAACAGCGGCGGTGTTATCTTCCTCGTCCGATTCCGCCACTTCGTCTACCGGGTCCACAATCGCGGTGATGAAGTAAGCGCCGGGCAATTCCACGCTGGAAGGGACGCTCACCTCGAACTCATAGCTGCGAGCGCCCGCTTCTACGTCGGTGAATGTGTGCGATCCCAAGGGGAATTGTTCCGGCTGCGCATCCGGGTCATCGGTCTGTTCGGTAGCGAATAGCGATACGCTCAGGTCGTCAACGGCTGTATCGCTCCCTATCGTCAACGACACTGACAGCGGATGGCCGATGGTCGGATCCTGGGTCTCAACCCTCAGGTCCCCGGCCGTGAAGTTGCTTGGCGCTGGCGCCTCGCCGCCGCTACCTCCGCCTCCGCCTCCGCCACCGCCACCACAGGCGGTTAAGGCGGCGCTGGCCGCGACGGCCAGGCCCCAAGTCTTGTAGCAATGTCCAATGTTCATTCCGGTAATCCCCCACTCGATTTTTAGTGATTTCACCCATCAAAGCGCGAAACAGGGGGATATCCCCTCACGGGCGGTGTTTTTTATCGAATGGAACGGCCTGGGGCGGCAACTAACCGCGAGTGACACTAGATCAATGCTGTGGAAAAGGCGGAACCAAGGCAAGCGTTGTCCCTGGCAAGGGTCATCGTATGATGGACCGGGGCTATCGAGATCGACACCTGGCAAACGTCAGCACAGCGCTGAAACGCGCGCTTCTGCTGCGAGCGCAAAATTCATTGGATGCCAAAGCTCCCCCTCGTTAAAGCGGATAATCCTTGCATTCTTTCAAGGGTTCTGACAGGCAATCGAGAGTGCAAATATGATTAGTTGGAGTAGAATCCGGATTGGGTTTATTTGGCCGGGAGTTTAAGGGTTTGAAAAGAGTTCTAATATTTGGCAATTCCGGCTCCGGAAAGTCCACCTTGGCCGCGGAGCTTTGCAAGACGCATAACCTGGCGCACCTGGACTTGGATACACTCGCCTGGCTGCCCTCATCTCCGCCGCAACGGGCACCCTTGGAGGCTTCGGATGAAAAGATCCAGGCATTTATTCGGGAAAGCGACGGCTGGGTGATTGAAGGCTGTTACACGGATTTGTTGGAACTTGTTCAGGCATATGCCACGGAAGTTATTTTCATGAACCTGCCGCTAGCACTATGCGTGGAAAACGCCAAGAACAGACCCTGGGAACCGCACAAGTACGAGTCCAAAGCAGCCCAAGACCAAAACCTGGACATGTTGATTGATTGGATTTCTCAGTACGAAACGCGGGAGGACGTTTTCTCCCACGCTGCCCATGCGATTTTCTACGAACAGTTTTCCGGGAAAAAATCGCAATATACAGCGAATCGTATTTCGCAAATATCGACGTCCCTGTAACGGCGAGCCGTTGCGATCCAAAAATAGGCAGCGAGTCGCCAGTAACCTAACGTGGCGAGCGACAGGTTCTGTGATTGGAAGCAGGCCTCCTGGGAAAGCTGGCTTTTACTCCAATCTGTCAGATGCTGTTGCCGGTATGTGCGCTCCTCGTTTTGCGTCATGCTGTTTCCTCCGATAGTGGAGTCAATACCTTAGCAAAAGCGGAATCGTCAGATCAGATGGGGTTTATTGCGCGCTTACTTTTGCAACCTGGTTGCGCCCGTTTTCCTTGGCTTGGTACATGGCCTTGTCCGCTTCACTTACCAGGGAGTTGAGCGTATCTCCCTGAGTCGGCACCCGCCCGGTTACCCCCAAACTGGCCGTCATCGGGATGGATCTACCGTCGTAGATTAGGGCTACGTTATCGATGGCGGCGCGAATTCGGTTCGCGAGAGTTACAGCGTTGGCTTCATCCGTGTCAGGCAGTATTAGTGCAAATTCCTCGCCGCCGTAACGAGCCACCAGGTCCGCCGGCCGCCCCACATTTTGTGAAATGCATTTCGCCACCAGCTTCAGGCACTTGTCACCCACCAAGTGTCCGTGGGCATCGTTGATGGCCTTGAAATGGTCGATATCAACCATCACCACGGATAGGGGCCGTCCCTTCTTCCTGGCGACCGTGACTTCGTTTTCGCCGGCCTCGTCAAAATGACGACGGTTGGCGACCTGCGTCAGCGGGTCCACTTTGGTCAACTTGGAAAGTTCGCGGTTGGCATTCTTCAAGTCCACCATGGCCGATTCGAGTTCTCGCGTGCGTAGCTGCACTTGCGCCTCCAAGCTGCTGTTGGCGTACTCCTGCATCTTCAGAAGCTCGGCTTGTGCCTGCTCCTTCGCGATCCGTTGCCGGCGGATGCGATCAGCCAGCGCCAGGGATAACAACACCATCTCGGCGACAAAGCTCAATGCCTGTGAATACTCCAGGGCCGGGTAGTATTCAAGCTTGCCCATCAAATTCAGCGTCAGCAAGGCAGTGGAAACGCTTACGGCGGTCCAGGCAAGAATGAAGTATTTCGCGGAGGCATTACCCCGTCGCCACACTGAAACAGCCGCGGCGAACCCGACGAATGAGGAGGAAATCGCCAACGGCCCAAGCAAGGCGATGGCAAAAATCCTGAGCGGTGTGAGGGTAGTAACCAAGACGAGGGAAAAGCCGATTAGATAGAAGGTATTCGCGTGCAGCACCCAGCCGCCATAGCGCCGCAGGTCAAGAAAAACCCGAAAGAAATAGGCGACGGAAAGAAAGGCATAGGCGGCGAACAACGATGATGCATATGTCTCCAACCATTCGTTTCCTTCCCACAACACAATTCTGCCATAGCCGTTATACGCCAACAGGTACAACAAGGTGCTGAATACGACATTGGTGTAAAAAAGGTACATCCGATCCCGCACCGCCAAATAAAGCGACAGGTTGTACAGGATCATCACGGCCATTATCCCAATGACCATGCTGAACACGATCAGCCGTTTGACGCTGTAAGATTCGTGCGCTTCGGCCGTAAACAGCATCATCGGCAGGTGAATGAAGGTGCGATCCTCGATTCGCAGGTACAACGTGGTGGCGGTGTCTAGCGGGAGTTGGATGGGAAAGACAACGTTCTTTTGCGGGGTTTGAGTTTCCCCAAGCGGTATATGCTTCCCCGCCGTTTGAATCTCGCCCATCCCGCGGACCGGGTCCCAGGTGACCAAATCTATCCGCCTGAAATCCGACCACTGCACCTCCAATCGCCAATCCCGATGGCTCCGAGGTGGCTGCAGCGGAAGCTTGACCCATAACGTGCCTCTGTTGACCATGTTAAGCGAGTTGACTTCGGGCGCCTGCCAGTCCTGACGTTGGTGAATCTCCTCGAACCGATCCCAGCCGATGTCCCCCGGGGTCATCAGGTACTCGAAGTGGGCCTTACCGACAACCCTGCCAGCCTCCGGAACTGGTGCCAACTTCGACGCCCCGGCCGTGGCAAGGGCGCCAGCAGCGGTCAATCCGCCGATGAGACAAACAATAACGCGCATGATCATTCCATCCGTGTTTTGAGGCCTTAAATTTAGTATAGACAGCACCTTGCGTCCGTCTAATACAATGTTGTCCTTAAACCTAAGCAAGGCATTGATACGATAAAATAAAAACGAAACTGCTTGCGACGGGATGATGTTGCGCTGATGGTGCTGGATGCGCGCTATTGCAAAATGATCTGGATAATCTTCTAAACAACCATTTTCGAGCTAACGGTCTGTGCCGAAACGGCCTCGCTTCTGAACACACCTGACCAGAATCACTGCCCAGTTAAGTGAACAGCAAGTGTCGAGCCTTGCCGATTCGGCCCCGTGAGCTAGAGTTTTTGGAGAAGCATTCAAAACGGCGCGAGCAGAGGTGGTTCTGTGGACCTCAATTCCAAAATAATTCCTTTCCGGCTGCACCCTACTGGTTTTATTGAGGCCTTTATGCACTATGGCGCTGACTTGGATGGGCTCCTTGAGGGAACAGATATTCACCGCGGGATGTTCGGTCGGAAGGACACCATGATCTCCTACACTCAACAGCAGCAGCTTGTGGCCAACGGGCTGCGGCTGTGTCGGCGTCCGGGGCTCGGCCTTCTAGTCGGCAATCATTTCAACTGGAGTTACCACGGCAGCGTCGGATCGGTGGTCTATTGCGCGCCATCGCTCAGGGATGCCGATGCGGCCCTGCGCCATTACCTGCTCATTCCCCAGCCTCATCGGTTTTATGCCCAAAACTTTGATTTCTTCGTGGATGCCGATGAATTCGTGATTGAGCCGATGCACGACTTCGCCACTCCAGAGGATCAACGCGAGGTGCTAGAGTTCGAAGTGGAATTTTGCATCGCACAGACGGTTAGGATATGGGATATGTGCGGCAACAAGTCGGCGCCTGATCCATCCCTTCAACTATGCCTTAATTTTCCCGAGCCAGCGCACGCTGATTTATACCGTCAGTTGCCATGCAGCACGGTGATCTTTAATTCCGAAGATTTGACTATCGGCGCACACCGACTATTCGTGAACGAGCCGTGGCGCCAGTTTCGTAAGCACGCCTTCGACCGCGTCATTGAACAGTGCGAGGAAGAATTGCAAGCCGCGGAAGACGAGCCTAGCTGGGCCGAAAAGGTGCGTTGGCATATCTACCTGCACTTCTTCGATACCGACCTGAGCTTGGAAAGTGTCGCGCATTTTATGGCGCTTTCACCGCGCTCGTTGATGCGAAGACTGGCTGCCGAAGGCACGAGTTTCCGAAATATTCTGCACCACGCGAGAATGGAACTGACCGCGTCCCACCTACGCCATTCAAACCTCAGCATCGAGGAGATCGCCGACCTGCTGGGGTTCTCCTGCGCTGCGACGCTGCGTCGCGCGATTAAAAGTTGGAGCGGCCAGTCGGCCGGCACGTTCCGCGACAACGTGGTTGATATGAAAAGGCACGCCCAAGGCTAGCAGGTTGTTGACAAACGATTCTCCAGGAAGAAAAGACAGCGCAACGAGAGAAGAAAGACCCATCCCTGCCAACCGCTAGCCGTTCCGGTGACCACGCCCGGCGATGGAATATCCGCAACCGATGGCAAAATTCACCTATTGGCAGATCATCCCCAGTAGCTCACATCTGGCGCTCTTTTGAGCAGTAACGCCCTTTGGTGACGAAAATTCAAACCTCGCCCATCGCCCCTGCCCGCGCCCTCTGCTGCATACATCTCCTGGACAGGCGAGCACTCTTCCTGCCAATCATCGGGTGAACCGCCTCGTTGTCGCAAAATACCCCTAAGCGGCTTGCCTCTTTTGCCAAACTGGAAAATGTTTGAACCTGGACATCTTTTGGAGAATAAGACTAATGATCATTTTCGGAACCCGGGGCGTTACTACGACACCAGAAAAGGGGGACTTTCACTGCCCCTCGTGCAACTCGAAGCGGAACTATGCACTGAAGCGAGTCCGCCGTTTTTTTACCCTGTACTTTATTCCCCTCATTCCCCTGGACAAACTCGGCGAATACATCGAGTGTATTTCCTGCAAGGACTCCTACAACATGCGTGTGCTGGATTATGATCCGGAACGAAACGCGGAAAAGATCGAAGCCGAGTACCACCTGGCAATCAAGAAGGTGATGATCCATATACTGCTGGCGGACGGTGTGATCGACGAGTCCGAGATGGCGGTCGTATCGGAAATTTACCAAAAAATTACCGGCAATGAACTTCCCAGAAAGAACGTGGAACTCGAAATCGAATCGGTACAGAACAGCAAGGAGGATCTGTCAAGTTACCTCACCAAGCTACAGGGTCACCTCAATGACAACGGCAAAGAATCCGTTATCAAAGCTGCTCTCTACGTGGCCATGGCCGATGGGGAGTTTCAAGAAGAAGAGCAGACCTTACTGCTAAAAATTGGCGCGGACTTGGGTATGACCAAGGCTCACCTGCAAGGTGTACTAAGTGGCGCCTGACAAACTGGTGATCGTGCTCCTGGGCACGACCATCAATCTGCTTATTATTTCGACGCCCCGGCTGCTTGCGCCCGGCGAATGGGCGAATACCTTCGCCGATCCCCTGTTGTTAGCCTGGTACCTGCTGATATCCGCATCATGCCTGGCGGAAAGCCTGGCCTGCCCCGCGGAGCCGATGCAGCGCGCCGATCAAACTCGCAATCCGGTGTTGCCTTATATTACAGGCTTGGCGTTACTCGGGCTGATATGGGCCATTCAACTGAACGATATTGTCGCATCCAATGCAACGGTCTTGAGCTTCGGCGTCGGCGCTGTTTTGAGCTGTTTGGGCATTGGGCTACGAGTCACGGCAATTTTGTCCCTGGGGCCTTTGTTCATCAGCCACATTAGCTTGGTTCCGGGACACCGGCTTGTAACACAGGGCCTTTACGCCTGGCTAAGGCATCCTTCCGAACTGGGTTTACTGCTCTTCTGTTTTGGCCTGAGCATTGCGATGCGCAGCCCGGTGGGACTGGCTCTTACGGTAGCGGTGATGATTCCTCTGTCGTTTAGCCGCATACGCGCCGAGAACACACTGCTTGCCGCGCAATTTCCAGCGCTGTACAGGGCTTACAAGGAATCAACGCCGGCTTTGTTACCCCGCATTCCAAAGTTCGTTCGAGGTCACAACAAATACCACAATAAACAAGGGACCGTCTGAATTACTCTGCCCTGGAAGGCATAGGTGTATCAGAGTTATTCAAGGATTCAATAAGGAACATCATGGCAGATCAATTCCAACTAGTCAGCAAAGGCATGCCCCTCGACGGGTATCTGGCGGGCGACGTAAAAGAACGACTGAGCCGATACATCAAAAACCCCGGCGCGATCAATAAACTATTAAGTGGCCGAGAAATAGTGGTAAAAAAATCACTGGCTCATGAAACACTCGTGCAGCAGGCCAATTTACTACAGCAATGCGGCCTATCGGTTGAAGTGATTGCAGCGCCCGATGCGAAAGAAGCCGCCCCACCACGCCCCGCTCAAGTGAAAACTTTGGATGCACCCGAAGATCGGAGCGGCGATACCAAGCCTGGTCGCGGGCGGGTGCCGCGCCTGAAATACGCCTTCGACACCTTCATGGCCGGCGGAAGCAGCGCCATGTTCAAGGCCCTGGTCGTTGTGTTTGTTGCCAGCTTCCTGGCGCTGGGACTTTTGCGAGCTGTATTCTTCGTATTTTTTCCCGACCTCGCGTTGCAAAACGAGACAGGCTTTTGGGGCAATCTCTACACCACCTACTTGCAACTTACCGACCCCGGCAATATGGCCCAGGACATATTTTCCTCGGGGTGGTACAAGTTCTTTGCCGTTGCGGCCGGGATTGTGGGGGTCATTATTTTCTCGTCGCTGATCGCTTTCATCACCTCGGCCCTGGAACAGAAAATGCGCGATTTGCGCCAGGGACGGTCAAAAGTTATCGAAGACGGCCATACACTGATTCTGGGCTGGAACGAGGAGCGCATTGTCGAAGTTCTACGAGAGCTCGTGACTGCCAATGAAAGTGAAGATTATGCCTGCGTGGTGATCCTGGCCGACCAGGATAAGGAACACATGGACCAGGCGATCAGACTCCAGGTAGCGGCAACGCTATCCACCAGGATTGTCACCCGCCGAGGCAAAGTCACCCTCCACTCCAACCTGGATACAGTGGCACTCGAGCGCAGCAAGTCCGTGATCATTCTGGCCGAATGCAAGGATACCGACGGCACCGACGCCAAGATGGCAAGTGACGCCTCGGTTATCCAAACCATATTGGCGGTCACCGGAAAGCTAAACGGGCAGACGGTGGTTGCCGAGCTATTCGATACCACCTATCGGGAAATTGTGGAGTCGACGCTTTCCGATAACGTCGTCATCGTAAACACCAACGAAATTCTCGCAAAACTGCTGGTTCAAACCTCCAGGTCAGTGGGCTTGTCCGTGGTATACAATGAGATTCTGTCCTTCGATGGATGCGAGATTTACTTCCATGAAGACGACTGGCCAGATACTCCATTCAGCGACCTTGTGTTTCATTTCGAAGATGGTGTCCCACTGGGCTACAAGAGCTCTGACGGCGAGATTCATTTGAATCCCCCCAGGGATTATCGTTTACAATCCACGGACGAGGTTATCATCCTCGCCGACGACGACTCCACGATTGAGCTGCAAAGCGAGCCGATTGCGGCGGCAGAGGCCTCGCCCCTTCCCGATCGTCGTCTGGAGAAGATATCCGAGAGTGAACTTCTTATTGGCTGGAATCAGAAATCGTCCATCGTTATCCGGGAATTTGCCGAGTACATAACCGACGGTCGAATTGATGTGCTTTTGAAGTCCCCCGACGACGAGATTCGCGAAGCCATACGCCTGCTGGACCAGGAGCTGGACAATGTCCAGGTCAGCCTGATTGAGAAGGATTACCTAAACCGCAACGATCTTTTATCCATCCGACCTTTCGATTACGACAACATTATTATATTCGCCTCCCAGCGGGAATCCTGCGATGCGCAGCAGGTGGATTCGGAGAATATTGTCTGTTTGCTGGTCTTGAGGCATATATTCCAGGGGCACGAGGAGGCGACCCGTACCAAGCTTATTACCGAGGTCATGGATTCGCAAAACCAGTCCCTGGTGTCCAGCGCCGGCGTCAAGGACATTATCATTTCGACCCGCTTGCTAAGCATGGTTATGGCGCAAATCTCGGAGAATCAGCATATCAAACGGGTTTACGACGACATTTTTGAAGAAGATGGATCCGAGATCTATCTGAAACCCGTCGATCTTTACTTTGAAACCATTCCACCGCATGTGTCCTTCGCCCAGCTGATAAAACAGGCACAACAACGGGGTGAAGTCTGCATCGGCGTCAAGATTGCATCCCAGGAAGCCGACGCCGCCAGCAATTTCGGGGTACAATTGATTCCCGACAAGAATAGTCACTTTGAGCTTGGGCAGGACGATCTTTTGGTAGTTCTGGCCGAAGACGAGCTGTAGCGGGTGCGGGACTATCGCCGCTCTTTGCGAAAATAGCGCGTGACGAACATGTATTGACAATGATTTTTGCAGTAAAAAGGGTTAGCAACAATCGTCTCGTGAAAAGACAATATATTTGCGAACTCCGCCGGCAGGTGCATGGATGAAAATCGGTATCGATATGGGCGGCACCAAAATCGAAGGAATTGTCCTGGATAATCGGGGCATGGAACTAAGTCGCAAACGCATCCCCACGCCTCATGGAACTTACCGGGATATCATCAGCGCCCTCGTCGGCTTAATAAACGAGCTGCACGATACAGCCGGCGGCCAATGCACAATCGGCTTTGGCACGCCCGGTTCGTTGAACACGGAGGGGCTCATCCGCAACAGTAATACCACCGAGCTCAACGGCAAACCGCTACTGGATGATCTGGAGGCGGCGCTAAAACAGGCCGTTCGGATCAGCAATGACGCCAACTGTTTCACACTCTCCGAAACCGTGGACGGCGCGGCAACAGGTTATGACAATGTATTCGGCGTAATTATCGGTACCGGAACCGGGGGTGGTCTGGTATTGAATGGCCGCTTGTTAACTGGCAGCAATAACATCGCCGGTGAGTGGGGTCACAATCCCTTGCCTTGGCCAACCACCGACGAACTTCCTGGTAAACCTTGTTTCTGTGGCAAACGCGGCTGTATTGAGACATTCCTATCCGGCCCCGCTCTGACCGCCTACTTTCATGCGGCCACCGGCGTTCGACTAAGTCCCGCTCAGATCGCGGTGCGCGCGGCCCAGGGCGACGCCAAGGCCGATGCGGTATTGGCCCGTTACGAGGACCAACTCGCCCGAGGACTGGCTTCCGTGATCAACCTGGTGGATCCCCAATGCATTGTCCTGGGCGGCGGACTGTCGAATATCACGCGTTTGTACCAGCGCGTGCCCGACTTGTGGACTCGCCATATTTCTTCGGACAGTGTGAATACTCAGCTATTGCCGCCGAAGCACGGCGATTCTTCTGGCGTGCGTGGCGCGGCCTGGTTGTGGGACTAACGAAACGCCCCGGGTTTTTGTCGAAACACGCCGCGCGTCTTGAAGGCATTTCGCCGATGCTCTAGCATTCACAACACATCCGTTGGTTAACTCCTACCTTTTGCAGGAACTTTGATGAAGCTCGTTATTGGCAACAAGAATTACTCCTCTTGGTCCTTGCGACCCTGGCTGTTATTGCGCTTTCACGGCGTTCCCTTCGAGGAAGTTCGCGTTGCCTTGTTTCGGGAGGACACGCGGGAAAATCTGGCTCGCTATACGGATGCTGGCAAAGTGCCGGTGCTGCACGACAATGATTTAGTGGTGTGGGATTCGCTGGCAATTTGTGAGTACGTTTCGGAGCATTACCTGAACGGCAAAGGCTGGCCGGCGGCGGTAAAAGCACGCGCGGAGGCGCGCTCGGCGAGCGCGGAAATGCATTCCGGTTTTGCCGCCATCCGCGGCAACCTGCCCATGAACTGCAAGGCAGTGAACCGAAAAATAACTGTGGATTCCACCATGCAAGCCGAGATCAAGCGCGTTGACCAACTGTGGTCGACATTACGATCCCACTACTCCGAGCAGGGTCCCTGGCTTTTTGGCAGCTTCTCGATTGCCGATTGCATGTTCGCTCCCATGGTATCCCGCTTTCGCAGTTACGGCATTCCCGTGTCGAGCGTCAGCGCCGAGTACATGGATCGGATTCTAACGAATGAACACATTAACCTGTGGTACCGACAGGGACGGGAAGAAACAGAGATTATCGATAACGCGGAAGTTGGCCAGTAGGCCGTGCTTCAGCGAGCTTGATAGGCTAACCGAATTCATGGACTAACAGGCAGTTGAAAAACGTAGGCGAGGCAGCCAGCTTCGCTGGAAATTGCTCCTGCACTTCCAGCATTTAGGCCATCCTTGGCCCTCGGCAAAAATCGGTGAGAAAGCGGAGTTTACACGGAGTAAATGAGCATTTTGAGCCCGTTCTCACTCAAGGAAAATTAACGCCGCGGGCAACGCAGGTAGTTTTTCAACAGCCTGCTAAGCTACCTCGAACAGACTCATATCGGCAATCGTCCGCAAGGCTTGCAGGTCGGTGATGGTAATTTCCTTTTTATCGACCAAGATCAGGCCCTGCTTCTGGAAGCGGCTCAAGGTCCTGCTTACGGTTTCCACGGTCAAGCCCAGATAATTGCCGATGTCGGCCCGGGACATGGGGAGCCGAAAATTGGTAACCGACAGATTGCGCCGACCGTTGCGACTGGAAATACTAAGCAACAGGGTGGCCACCCGTTCATCGGCATTGCTTTTGCCGAGTAGTGCAATCAGCTGCTGTTCGCTGGTGATCTCTCTTCCCATCAACCGGAACATGTGCCGGTGCAGGTCCGGCACATGCTTGCCCAACTCGTCCAGCTTTTCGAAGGGAATTTCGCAAATCGCTGAGGTTTCGAGGGCGATGGCGGAATTGGTGTGAATGCCGTCAGCAACTCCGTCCAGACCCAGGATCTCCCCCGGCAGGTAGAAACCCGTGACCTGCTCGGTACTGTCGTTGGCGCTGGTCAGAGTTTTGATGGTGCCGGAGCGCACCGCGTAAACACAATGGAACTTTTCCCGGGCGCGGTACAGGTAGTCACCTTTTTGCATTGGACGCCCGCGTTGAATGATGCTGCTGACCTTGTCAATATCTTCCACATGCAGCGTGATAGGCAGACAAATGGAGGCAAGCCTGCATTGGGCGCAGGACACCGTGGGCGTTGAATGGCAGCTTTGAATAAGTTGGACCGGCGACTTTGGCATGCGGTGCAAGTTTACCTGATTAGCGGCTAGCGATGGGCGGGCGGGCGGGCCAAGACCGCCGGACACACCCCGACGAGGGTAGGATAAATCCTGTGTCTTTGTCAAAACTTGCTGGCTCCAGTGAGCAGGTACCAGTTAGCTTGAAGTTCGACAAGGTAAACCTCACTATGGACGCCAACCGTTCACTA
This sequence comes from Cellvibrionaceae bacterium, assembly GCA_040880205.1. GTDB lineage: Bacteria > Pseudomonadota > Gammaproteobacteria > Pseudomonadales > Cellvibrionaceae > WACF01. The sequence continues at coordinate 3,788 of JBBDIU010000091.1, read as the reverse complement.
ATCACTCGGAACAGGACCCCATCCCATCATGGCCGATCAGCAATCAAGCCCTCCCCAACCTCACCAGCAGCCACCCCAGGGAACACCACCGCCGCCTCGGCCCTTCGATGGCCATGTCCTGATGTGGGTGTTCATGTTGTTCGCAGTGTATTACCTGGCCTCCACCCTGTCCCAGGACCGGTCGGAATCCATTCCCTATACGATTTTCAAGCAGGCGGTCGCGGAAGACCGGGTTGCCAGCGTGACCTTCAAGGGCGACCAGGTGCAAGGGGTATACAAGGGTGCCGCGCCGGGCGAGGACAGCTCGTTTACAACGGTGCTGCCGAGCGTCAGCGACGAGGAACTGCTGCCCCTGCTGGAGGATCACGACGTCTCGGTCAACGCCCGGTCCGCTCAAGAACCCCAGTGGTTTCAGGTGCTTTTATCCATTCTGCCTTGGCTGTTGATTCTCGCCTTCTTCATTTACACCAGCCGCATGCTGCAACAGCGCATGGGCGGCGGCAAAGATGGCTTTTTCGGCTTTTCCAAATCCAAGGCGCGACTGTTCGAAAGTACCGACCACGATGTTAGTTTCGACGATGTGGCCGGCGCGGAGGACGCCAAGCAGGACTTGCAGGAAATCGTCGACTTCCTGAGCGAACCGGAAAAATTCCGCAAACTGGGTGCAAAAATGCCGCACGGCATCCTGTTGATGGGGCCACCCGGGACCGGCAAAACCCTGCTGGCCAAGGCAACGGCCCACGAAGCGGGCGTGCCCTTCTACAGCATCAGCGGTTCGGAATTCATTGAAATGTTCGTGGGCGTGGGGGCATCGCGGGTGCGGGATATGTTCGCGGAAGCGCGCCGCCGTGCCCCGGCATTGATTTTTATCGATGAAATCGACTCGGTGGGCCGGGTCCGGGGCACCGGGCTGGGCGGCGGCAATGACGAACGGGAGCAAACGCTCAATCAGGTACTGGCGGAAATGGACGGGTTTTCCGGCGAGGAAGCGGTGGTCGTACTCGCCGCCACCAACCGTCCGGACGTACTGGACGCCGCCCTGTTGCGCCCCGGCCGTTTTGATCGGAAGGTGACCCTGGAACTGCCACAGCGCAACGCGCGCAGGGATATCCTGGCGGTGCATACCCGCAAGGTGCCACTGGCCAGCGACGTGGATCTTGGCGAAATCGCCGCTATCACGGTGGGATTTTCCGGGGCCGACCTCGCCAACCTGGTAAATGAAGCAGCGCTGCTCACGGCGCGCAATAACGGAAGTGAAGTAAGCCGGGAAGACTTTAACAAAGCGCACGACAAGGTGGTCATGGGCAGCGAGCGACGCGACCTGCTCAACCCCTCGGAGCGCCAGCGCACGGCGATACACGAAAGCGGGCACGCCCTGGTTGCACTGGTACTGCCCGAGAGTGATCCCTTGCTTCAGGTATCGATTATTCCGCGCGGTCGCGCCCTGGGGGTTACCGCGCAGTTGCCCGCCGAGGACCGCCACAATTACTCGCAATCCTATTTGGAAACCCGTTTATCGGTGATGTTGGGCGGGCGCAGCGCGGAAAAACTGGTGTTGGGCAATATCAGCTCCGGTGCCGCCAATGATTTGGAGCAGGCCACCCGGTTGGCGAAAATGATGGTTACCCAATGGGGTATGAGCGAGGTGATCGGCCCGGTACATTTTCATATCGGCAATGAACATCCGTTTTTGGGCTACGAACTGACCCAGGAAAAGGATTTCAGCGAGGATACGGCCCGCAAAATCGACGAGGAAATTTACCGCATCATTTCGGAGGCGGAAGCCCGTACCGAAAAAACCTTGCGGGAAAACAAAGCCGCGCTGCAAACACTGACCAATGCCTTGCTGGAAAAGGAGACGCTGGACAAGGACGCGGTGGATCAGTTGCTTGGGGACCAGCTCCCAGCCACGGATTCCTCGGCTATCGCCAGCCGGTAATGCAAATCGCGCATACATCGCGCAGTAAGGCTGTCGACGCCGGGCAATTATTCTTCCAAGGTTCCCATCAAATAATCGGACAGCATGGACCAGGCGTTGGGGCTGTGATCGCGGCCATAACCCTTGGTGCGCATCCCTTCGGTGGCTTCCCGCCCACACCACGGCGCGAGCACGGACGGCGGCGTCGGATGCCGCTCCACATAGGCGCTGATGTCGTAAACCTGGCCTTCAATCACCATCCAGCAATCATCCTGGGTGTTGTGTCGGGCAACCTCGGCCAGGGTGTAGGACTGCTTGGCCGTGGTGGCACTTGTCGCTTCCTTCTCGGCGGCAAGTACGTGCAAGGCCAACAAGGTGGCAATGCTTGACCAGAAAGCGACAAAGGCGGTATAGCAAAGTTTTTTCATAGCAGATTAAACTCCTCGGTTTGAATGCGGCTCAGCGGTACACCGCCAACTATTAACAACTTGCGCGCCAGACCGAGCAAAGGCAAGGGGCCGCAAATATAAGCCCCGCGATTTGTATAATTTGGACAATGGGTTTGAATGAAATCCATGTTCAATGGACCTTGCTGATAGAAGTAATGCAACTGAAAGTTGAATCCCGGCAGTTGCTCCGCAATTTCCCTGAACTGGTCGGCGAACAAGGCCCTGGTTTCGTCCTGAACGCAGTAGATAAGGCAAACATCCACTTCGCTGCATGTTTCCCGCAGAAAGCGCGCCCGCCCCAAAAACGGCGTTATGCCAATACCGCCGGCAATCCACAGTTCCGAGTCCTCGTCGTATTCGCTTTCAAAAAACGCGCCGTAAGGGCCCTCCACGCGCAGGTCGCTGCCGGACTTAATGGTTTGCATGGCGCGGCTGGCATCTCCTAGATCCTTGATGGTAATGCGCAGCTGTGATTCGTCGGGAGAGGATGACAACGTATAGGGATGCTCTTCTCCATAGCCCGCCGACAAACTCCTATCGTAGGATGTTAAATAGACGAACTGGCCGGCCCGATATTGCAAATGCCGGTCAACCGCCTGGGCGCTAATTTCCACCACGTCATTAGCCACCTTGTTGACCTCGGTCACTCGATAGGGAAAGCGGCCACCCACACCGGGTAGATCGCTGCGGGAAAACAGCCAGCGATAGGTCACGGCGGCAAGCGCCAACACCGTCAAGGTCAACCAGATAACGTAATCCCATGGATGTGGGATGGCGCGTGCCAGGGGCAATGCGTGCAACAGCGCGAGCACAATGGCGAGGCCGGCGAGCCGATGCAAAAATTTCCAACGCTGGTACTTGGGCTCGCCAAAGAAGGCAAAGCTGGGAGCAAGAAAAATCATCATGGCCAGCAGGGCTCCCCACCCGGCCCAAACTTCCCAATAGGCGGTGGCGGGAAACAATACCCCGACCGCCGCCCCGGAATCGCCGCCGCTGGCAAAAGCCAGCAACAGAGGATGGGCAAGCAGTAGTAGAAAGGCAACCGACGCAAGGCGATGATGGGTTTGCCACAGCTTGGTCAAGCCGCCGAAGGCGCGGTCAAATCCCGGCACACGGCTGCTCAGACTGGCCGCCACCAACAGAAAACTGAGTCCGGCCACACCGGCTAATCGACCCAGTGCGCCGAGCACCGCGGTTGGTGAATGCCACTGGGTCTCGATCACTGTCAACATCGCCACGGCGCTGGGCAATAGCGCAAGCAGCCACACTAAAAGCGTCGCCAGTCGGATCATTGTGCCGGTCCGCTATTCGAAAAAATTATTGGCATAATACGCTGCATGGACTCGGGGATAAGGTCAGGGATAGGTTCTAGGGAGCCTCTGAATAATACCAATACGTCTCTGCGTGACCTGAAGCGTTCA
>JBBDIU010000090.1:0-21064 GCA_040880205.1 Cellvibrionaceae bacterium | reverse complement strand
TGGAAAGATATCGCCAGATTATCTGGTCCGAATGGCCTCAAGGTCATTCGCGGCTTTAATGACGAAGCTTTAAAAGGGGAGTGGAAGGGTTTTCGTTCATCTCGTCTAAATCAGCAGTATCGAGTGATCTACGAGGTAAAGCGCGAAAATATTCTTGTTAAGGTAGTTGAAATAACTCCGCACGATTATCGGAGGAAGTGACATGAAAGATTATCGTAAAGCGAGGGCAACAGTAGACGTCTCTGTTGGTGATTCAGTGCGCATCATTAGGGAGCTTCAAGAGCTCAGTCAGAACCAACTTGCCGAACTGACAGGCATTCCTCAATCCACGCTTTCAGCGATAGAAAACAATCGCGTGAGCCTAGGGGTCGAGCGAGCAAAAGTGTTGGCTAAAGCCCTGCGCTGCCACCCTGCTGTATTGGTGTTTCCCGGGTGGGAGCTTGATGACAGTGCAGCAGCGTAACAAACTAATGCTAACCGACACAGCAAGCGTCGGCCCTGAAAAATAGGCATCAAAACGCCTGCTCCGCGGAAAATTGGTGCGTTACGTGATCATGTATTTTAGCAAAGTAGATCAAGGGAAAATAAATACTTGCAATCACATAGCAAGTAAATTAATGCGACGCAAAAAACGCGCGCAATATTTAAGCGTTAAATGACTGAAATACCGAATACTAACTGGCCTAAGATTTTTTATACATCGAGTAATTTTCTTCGGAGAACTGGCTATGGCACTGGAGTGGCTGATCGAGATGAAAGACGAATATTATCGAAGCTGGCGAATAAACCAAAACACAATTAGGAGAATATGATGAGCAAGAAGTCTACCAAAGATTCACCAAGTAGAGCCACAATTGAGGAGCAAACAGCTGCTTTTTTAAAGGCTGGCGGAGCTATTCAATATATAGTCAAAGGTACAAGTGGACAAATTCTGCCTGCGGGTTCGAAGCCCGCTAGTCCGAAATAAGGTCGCTACTTGGTATCGAAACACTTAACAAGGCTATCAGCTTGATCCGAGACTACTGGTTAAACATGCAGATTTCTGAAGCGCTTCGCAAGGGTTAGGATGCATGTCTATGGATGTGTTGTCCATGGATGTAGCGACCGACAGAGGTGAACACCGTATGGGACAGGTGACCGCACAGAACTCGATAAGAGCTATATTTTTACTAGTGCTGGTGCTGCCAGCAGTGAGTCTCCACGGGAAGGTATATCAGTGTACTGACGCGCACGGCAGGCTCAGTTTTCAGGATAGGGAATGTGGTGATGAGCAACAGGCCCGGGAAATCGATATTGAAGAAATGGAATCGAAATCCAATATAGTCCGTGTCAACGGCTCCCGTCAGGGCATTCAGCAATCAGAAGGCAGTAATCTGGTTAGGAATTCAGGCTTTGAGCAGAACCTGGATTTTTGGGCTTCCACGAATGACTTCCAGGCCTTTACGCACATCGATAACGATGGGGCCGGGCTTGGGGGTGCTTTGGCTGTCAGGTCTGTGCCGCCAGAAAACCCAGAGAAGCGCAGAGTCTATGAGGTCAGCCTATCGCAGTGTGTACCATTGGACAGGGGTAGGCGCTATCGCTTTGCCGCTTCTTTTAGGCCGATGGGAGAGTACAAATCGCCCTATGCCAACCGAGTGAACCTGTATTGGTATCAGAGTGACAACTGCACAACAAAGGGCGAGTTCGGTGAATACCTGGAGCCCGATGCTGGCAAGCGGGGCTGGCAGCGCATCGTTTCAGATAATCGTCTTCGCAGTTTGAACGCGCAATCCGCTTTAATCAAGATTACCCAGTCTCGCATCGCGGCTAACAACAAGGAAGCGCGGTGGGATGATATTGAACTTACGCCCACGGAGTTCGATATTGAACAAGAAGAGGTGGTCCATCACGAGTACACTTTACCTGAAGGAGAAAATTATCTAAAAAATCCCGATTTCCCCTCAAATTTATCCGGTTGGCGGCATTCGGGCGATACAAAATGGACCGCTGCGGAGGGAAGTAGTGGAGCGGGCGCGGCAAGGGTTGCAATATTCTCCGAGAAAGGTGGCTACGGCGCCCACAGCTTTTCACAATGCGTCAATCTCGGTGCGAACCGGTTATTTGCGATGGGGGCCAAGGTGAAGGTCGATCCGGGTTCCAATCAGGAAGGGGGAGGAATTTTCCGCCTTGTCTGGCATGAAGGTCTCAATTGTGAAGGGCAGAACCAAGCGGGGTTTGAAGAAGACCGTGTTGAGCACGAGCAAGAAGGCTGGCAAGAGCTCGTCGTTGAAAAAATAGAAGCACCGCGGAACGCCCAAAGTGCGACTATCTATTTCACACGAGGCGTGCAAGATTCCGGTCTTTTCGCGTATTTTATTGACGATGTTTACTTCAAGGCCATTAGCGAATAACCAACAAATGATCACCTCGCAGGACAACTGACGGTGCCGCAGCGGTAATTCCGCCCGTCCAGCACTCTGTGGGGCGGGTTGGGTAACCGGCCGCTCTACCATGACTGCTCTGTCGTAAGTTTGACGTATCTATGTCACACTACCGGCGTGTACAAGTAGAGGCAAATCCTCGAGAGTGTGAATTCACCACTCGCCGAGGACTTGAAAATGGAAATGAAGGTAAGAGATAGTCTAATCAAAAAGCTGCGTCTGGAGCGTGCCTGGAGCCAGCAGCACCTTGCGGACGCAGCAGACATCAGCTTGCGGACCGTGCAACGAATAGAGAAAACGGGCCAAGCATCACCCGAATCGGCTAAAGCGTTGGCGGCAGCATTCGGGGTGAAGGCGAACGAGCTTGTCCAAACCGTCCCTAGTCAACCAGGCAGAAAGCCCCACAAATGGCTGACAATCGGCATCCCAACCATCATGGGATTTCTAGCCTCTTTGGTTTTTCTCACACATGCAACCGCAGAACCAATGATGCTCGGGGTGTTGTTTAGCGATGGCGATCAGCAGCTTGCTGATGTTCAACTTCTTACGGACCTGGGGGATGCGGCAGAGGTGATCCTGGATAACGGATGGAAAGTTAGTCTTATTCCAACGCTCACTCCAGAGGGCGAGGTACGAATAGCGGCCAAGGTGTATGAACCAACCGGCGCCGGGTCTTTTTCGCTAGTGTCTTCCCCAGTTCTGATCACCGACTACCGGAAGGCGGCAGGAGTCAGCTACAAAGGCGAAAACGGTGCAAGCCTGGATTTCGCCGTTACTCCCAAATAGCATAACAGCGTCCGTCGAGATTGTTGATTTTCAAGGACGTGGTTCGAGTCTTTAAATCCGCAAAGGACTGTGTCGTGCAGCTGCTTCGCTTTTAGTGCGGTCATTCAGACATGAGTGAAATACGGCTTCCCTCCGAACGCCTAACACTGACCTATGCATTTTAAACTCATCTCTAGGCGACTCGTAGCATGAGTATTGATTTGTCCAGTATCGATTTCTCCTTGTGGCTGCTCGTTCTATCCGCCGTGTCCGGCCTTATCTGGCTGCTGGACGCTTTGGTCTTTGCGCGCATGCGGCGGGAGAAAGTTTCGGCGTTCCTGTCGAGCAGGAATATCAGCGTGGATGAATTCAAGGTGTTCGTCGAGTCACTCGATGAAAAGGGCAGGTCACGGGCGGATATGACCAAAACTGATATCGTGAAGCAAAAGCTACTCGAGCGAGCGTTGGTGTTGCATCGTGAATCGATACCGGTGGGGTATGCCAGGTCCTTCTTCCCTATCTTATTCACGGTATTGTTGCTGCGTGCTTTCCTATTCGAGCCGTTTCAGATCCCATCGGGATCGATGATGCCGACACTGAATGTCGGTGACTTCATCGTCGTCAACAAGTTCGCCTATGGCTTGCGACTGCCGGTCACAGGCACGAAGGTCCTGGACATCGACGAGCCGAAGCGGGGCGATGTCATGGTATTCATCCCGCCGCATGATCCGCGATACTTCATCAAGCGAGTAATCGGCCTTCCAGGCGATCGCATTCGCTATACCGACGATACTGTGTTCATCAACGGCGAGCCGCTACCACAGAAAGAAGCCGGTGTGGTTCGTGAACTGGGTGTGCGGCATTCGAGGGAAACGGCGGGCGGGGTCACGCACGATATCTATACGCATGCCTTAGCAGACGTCGATCGTTCCTATAGCTGGCTGGCTCCCGAAGGGGCGGTCGTTCCCGAAGGCCACTACTTTATGATGGGTGATAACCGGGACGGCAGCGAGGACAGCCGTTCCTGGGGTCCAGTATCTGAAAGGAACGTGGTGGGTAAGGCTGTGGCCGTCTGGATGCACAAGGAGGAAGGATGGCATCTGCCGTCGTTTAGCGAGAATCGTGTGATCGAGAATGCCGAGTAGAGGCCGGGCAAGCCAAGTCATTCGTATCGAGTAGATATTTAGCCGGTTGTCGCTATGCTAAAGTCAATAACAACATTGTTTTTACCTTTATTGGTCGTATCCTGTGCCGTCGGGAATGTGATTGACAACGATTCAAGCTTTAACCCTGAGTTAAAACAGAAAGTTAAAATCCAAGTATCTCAATATGTTATGGATAGGTTTGAATGTACTGATGTCGTCGTTGCTAGAATTTCAAATAGGCCCGTACAGGGCGAAGGGATAATGGAGATGTGGGAAATTGTCAGATGTGGTATTCGTGACATGCTGATTTTAACGGCGAACAGCAATAACCCGGATTCTAATGTCACTATTAAAAGGCTTTATGAATAATGTCAATAGGACGCTCAAAAACAACTAACGGGATAGCCACAATAAAGCGGCGGCTTATGGGTGGCACATGCGGAAGCTCCGAGCTGGTAGAGATAGCGCTCGTTTTCGCCTCGGGTGAGTGCTTCTGAAAAACATTTCGTTGCGGACAGGTAGCATGCGAAAGATACTACTATTAATAGTTGTACCAATTCTGACCGGCGTTTGGAGCTTGGTTGAGGCACAGGATAGCTGGGAATCATCCTCTCCAAGCTATCCGCGAGGCCCCGATGCAATACCATTATTGCAAGAAGTGTGGGATGTCAGCGCCGAAAACATATACCCGCCGCATCTCGCGGAACGATTCGATTCGAGAACACTTGAGGAGCTCGAAGATCTGCTTCGGTCGGCTGACATTGCAGTCCTGGCTGATGTGCTTAACCCTTTCCTCGAAAGCCTCGACGTTTCTCACACCAGATTCTATGACCGAAGGCATCAAAGTTACTACATGCTTCGTTCCCTATTCTCGACAAGAGATTTGGACTCGCCGCAACTGTACACCATCGGCGTTCAACTCGATGAATACGAGCCCGGCCTGGTTCGCGCTGTGTTGGAAGGTTCGCCTGCCGCGGCGGCGGGAATTCGCCGCGAAGACCGTATAGTTGCGGTCGATGACGTTCAGTTTGAGTCACTGCTCCAATGGCAACAACCCACTTCGATCAGTTTACTGCTCCGTCGACAGGAAGAAGAACACGAAGTCAGGCTGACTCCTATTCTGCAAGGCTTTCACAGGGCTCTCGCACAGGCAACACGGGCAAGCGGAAGCGTACTGGAATGCGGCGACCGGAGTATAGGCTATCTGCACCTCTGGTCGGGCACACATAGCGAGTTCCTGGAGATTTTGAAAGACAGCATCGCCGAAGCTCGCGCAATGGGGCTCGATGGTTTTATATTGGATCTACGCGACGGTTACGGTGGTGCTTGGTGGGATTATCTTGATCCCTTTTACCAGGATCGCAGCGAGTACTTTGCCTACGCCACGCGCGATGCGCGGGGAACCGCTGACGCTGTGCAAGCGGACCCGCAGATCAACCATGATGCCTGGGCGGGACCGTTGGCGGTTATAATCAATAGCGGCACCCGTAGCGGCAAAGAGTCCTTGGCGTACCAGTTCAAGAAGCAAGAGCGAGCAAGGCTGTTTGGCACCACAACTGCTGGCGCCTTCACTGCGGGTCGTGGTGTATTCGCCGACCGGGCGGCGAACTATATTCTCTATCTATCCGTACAGGAACTCATCCTGGACGGAACAGCTATAGAGGGTGTTGGTGTCACTCCCGATGTGATCGTTGAGGACAATGCCGAACGCGATGATCCTCTTGCGGCTGCAATTAAACATTTGGGGTGTTAGCGCCACTACGAAAGGAAAAGCCATCTATGCCCAGTTACCGGTTTTCACAAGTCAACGTATTTTCGACCAACCCGATTGGCGGGAATCCCCTCGCAGTGGTTCACGATGCCGGTACACTAAATGAAGAGCAAATGTTTGCACTTGCGCGTTGGACGAATCTTTCGGAAACAACGTTTCTCCTGACGCCGACGAGTCCGGAAGCGGACTACCGGGTACGCATTTTCTCGCCTGTAGGGGAGCTGCCGTTTGCTGGACACCCAACCTTGGGTTCCTGTCACGCCTGGCTAGCAGCGGGTGGAGCGTCGGGTAGTCCAGGTCATGCCGTGCAAGAATGTGGCGCTGGCTTGGTCAGCATCAGGAAGGACGGTCAGCGACTCGAATTTGCCGCGCCACCTTTGATTCGCTCGGGGCCGCTCGAAGATGCGGTGCTCGGAAAGATTGCTAAAGCTCTCGATTTGTCGCTATCCGATATAGTTCACCATCAATGGGTGGATAATGGCCCGGGCTGGTGTGCTGTTATGCTGGATTCCGCACGGAAAGTGCTTTCAGTTAAACCCGATTGGGCAGCGCTTTCTCCTCTCAACCTTGGGATTGTCGGCACTCACGATTCTAGCTGTGATGCCACGGTCGAAGTTCGCGCATTTGTTGGGGCGGGAGGATACGAAGATCCGGTAACAGGTAGCCTGAATGCGAGTTTGGCCCAATGGCTTTTTGATGCCGGCTTGGTCAAATCTCCTTATGTCGCCGCTCAAGGCACGGTTCTTCAGCGTGCTGGCCGCGTTTATTTGCGTCAATCTTCAGACGCAGTCTGGGTTGGTGGCGAGGTTATAGATGTTATTCGCGGTGAAATTAGTCTCTAATTAATAGATCAATCGCCAAACCGCCGGCCGGCTGAAGTGTTAACACTATAGAAGTTGAGTAGTTTTGGAAATGGAAACTGCAGTATTGAAGAATCCAGATAAGAATTTGCTCGACTTCAACTGGGAGAATTGACGCAAGCATGCAAGTCATTTCAGTAAACATGGCGATGCCAACCGAAGTTGCCTACCAAGAAGGAATGGTGACGACGGGCATCTTCAAGAAGCCTGTTAAAGGTGCCGTGCGGGTACGCAGCGAAAGTCTGGAAGGCGATGCACAAGCGGACCTGATCAATCACGGCGGCGTGGACAAAGCGGTGTATGCCTTTTCCAGCGATCACTATGAATATTGGCGAACCGTGCTAGGCAATCCGGGTTTGGGACCGGGCGCGTTTGGGGAGAATCTGACCGTGTCCGAGTTGGATGAATCAGCGCTTTGTATCGGCGATCGGTTCAGCATAAGGGATTGTGTTCTGGAGGTAAGCCAACCGCGAGTCCCCTGCTTCAAGTTGGGGATTGCACTGAACAACACGCGCGCCCCCAAGCTGTTTACCAAGAGTTTTCGCACCGGCGTATACTTTCGCGTGGCGGAGGAAGGCGTTGTAGAAGCAGGTGATCAGCTGATCAAAGTCGGCGAGGCGGCGGATTCGGTGAGCGTGGAATCGCTGTTCAGGGCTTACTTTGATAAAGCATACGCCGCCCCTGAAGTTATATTTAGCAAGGCACTGCGACTTGAGCAATTGGCGGCTGAGTGGCGGGAAATGTTGAAAAAACGAATGCTTGCTGGGTCCTAGAGCATCATAGGAAGATCGACATTGCCTGGATAAACAAGCCCTGGCCAGCCGAGGCAGGCCGGCACTAAACCGCTAATACGGGACAGCTGTTTGGAGTGTTATGCATAACGAGCTTCTGAAAATGAATGACAAATTCCGAAAGCTTTCGGAGTTGGGTGCAGAGGAATTTGACCATGTCGACGGATCGCTTGCTGACCATCAGAAGGGGACAAAAAAGCTACTTGAGCAATGGGGCGCTTCTGTCGATCTGCAAGATGCGGGCCTTTACCATGCTGTCTATGGTACTGCTGGCTTCGCTGAAAATATGGTATCCATTGAACAAAGGCGTGATATAGCCGATATTATTGGGACTTCCGCGGAGGAAATCGTGTATCAATATTGTGCTTGTGCCCGAGAGGAATTCTTTGCAAAAATCGGCAATGAACCTGAACCGGAATTCAAGAACCGTTTTACCGGAAAGTCTTACCGCCTAACTTCTGGTATGCTAAAAAATTTCTGCGAACTCACAGCGGCAAACGAAATTGAAATCGCCATCGACAATGCCGAGTTTATGGCTCAACACGGAGCAGACTTGCGTCAATTATTTACACGAATGGCACCTTATTTGAATGCCGCGGCGCTAGAAAAAGTAGAAAATGTATTTTTAGATAACATTACTTACTAATTGGCTGGTCAGGCTGCTATCGGGGCATAGGTAATTCGAAAATTACATTAGCCGTTTCATATCCGCCTGATTATCGCTAATGGTAAGATGCGCAGTTCTGCCCTAGTACCAAAACGAAAAGAAAAACCGAATCACATTCGCATTAAACGAGTAAAACTCTTCAGCACCAGCCTCCAGCGCTTCGGGGTCGCGGTGATCGCGGAATTGTTCGTAGTCGAACTGGATGTGATCCCAATAGAGGTTGATGCTGGATTTTTCCATGAAGGGAATCCAGTTGGGGGGTAGTTCATAGCTGATGCCGAGACCGATGGTGTCGGTGGTGAATGCGCTCATTTCCTTGTCGCGAGCGCGAAATTCGACGCCGTTGACATTGCGGAAGGGGAACAGGTCGTCAAAAAAATTAGCCTCGGTTTGATCGTACACCCGGTACTTGCCTTCCAGCGTCAGGTTTAATTGTTCGATGGGGTGGATATAGCGCAGTTCGACACTGTCCGCGCTGATGCCCCAGCTATCGCTAAGGGCGCGGTATTCGGCGCGCAGCGAGGCGCGATAGGGCAAATAGTACATGCCGCGAATGCCGTAGGCATCGCTGTTGCGGGTGCGTGGGTAAAGCTCGGGTTCGAGCGAAAAGCCGCGAGCGACGCTGTTGTCTACGAAGCGGACTTGCCGATAGGGGTTGCTTAAATAGCCCTCATCCACCACGGTTTCGAAATTCAGCGCAAGAATAAAACTCTTGGTGAGAATTTGCGAAATGCCCACGCTGTAGCGGCGGTGTTCCGCTTCATCCTCGAAGGGGGTGTCGCCAGGGTCCAGGTCTTCGTTGCGGCGTACTGTGTCATTGCCGAGGCTAAAGCCCAGCGATACGTTGGTTAGATCGCCAAAAAAATCCTGGCTGATACCGAAGCTGACGGTTTCCGCTTCGTAGTCGTTTTCGGTGCTGCTGGAATAGCTTAGGCTCATGATGGTTTTATCGTAGAGATAATCCAGGCCCAGGCTGTATTCCGTGCGTTCTTCCTGGTAGGTGGTGGCGCCGGCGACCAGGTCCACGTCAATGGAGGCGCCGGTGACTTCGTCCACGTAGTAATTGGCGTAAACCGATACGGTGTTTGCGACACCTTTACGCACCAGCACCGAGGGGCCACTTATTTCCGCTCCGCCGCCGTCGTAGGAATGATACAGAACATCCACCCGGTCTTCCGGCAATACGGCGGCGTGGCCGTTGTGGGCGGTCGCCATAACTACTATACACAGTAACCAGAGCGCGACACCAACGCGGTGCGGGCGCGCGCGGTCAATATCCAGCGTGCAGGCGCTCGATTTTGCGAGCAAGGCTTTTTCGAGGCCGCGAAATAACGGGGATGTCATTTCACGGTGGACTCTAGTTACAACCACATCCGCCCCCGGAGCTGCCATCCGCCCCGCGCATGGCTTCGCGTGCGTCGAACACATGGTTGAGATAGCTGGTGGCAACCGGGTCGCGATCAAAGGCCATAATGGGGTCGGCCAGATTCTGCCGCTCGTAGGGTTTTACCCAGGGCGTGACGCTGCAGCCGCTCACCGTGAGCACCGCCACCATTATCAGGATGAATTTCATTCCCGAATCAACTCCCTGATTTGTTTCCGATAGGCGTCTTCATAGCCCGGTTTGTAACCGAGATGAAGGTAGCGCATGTTGCCATCGCGATCGATTAATATGGTGCTGGGCATGGCCTCCACATTATAGAGTTTGCTGACCTTGCTTTCGGTGTCGTACAACACGGGAAACGATACCTTGATATCGTTTAGAATTTTGTCGGCGTCGGCGGGATTCGGCTCAACGTTCACACCCAAAATGGTGAAGCCGGCGCGACTATAACGGCTGTACAGTTCTTCCAGGATGGGCATTTCCTGTCGGCAGGGGCCGCACCAGGAGGCCCAGAAGTTGATCATGACCACGTCGCCGCGTTGTTCGGCCAGGCGCATGTTTTTGCCTTGGTTGCTGGCGAGGGTGAAATCCGGCGCCTTGCCGGAGACATCGTTGGCGCTGGCGCCCAGGCTCCAGCCAAGGCCGATCAGGCAGACTACTAAAAACTTTTTCATATCGTGTTCCTCTACGTTTATTGCGGCTGTCTGTTTTCCGCGCTGGCAATATGTTTTGTCGGTGCCGCCAGGTTTTGGGAAAACCTCTTCAAAAATATTTTTTAAAAAACTGTCAAAAAACCTTTTTAGAAAAACAAGGTGAAACCCATGTGGGCTTCCAGGTTATGAGTGGTCAGTTCTTCCCCCAGCAAATCGTGGCTAAAAATATGATCGCGCATGTCCACGTGCAGTGCGATCCAGTCGGTCAGAAAAAAGCGCAATCCACCGCCAAAGTTATAGGTGAAGTGCTCTTCGTCGGCGAACGAGGTGTTGCCGGCCCCGGCAATCACATATAACGAGGTATTGAAGGCCCAGTTTTTGCCGATAAATACTTCGCCCGGAAAAATATTATAGCCAATGGACAAGTTGTAGTAAGTCAATTCGCGCTGCTCGTCGGTCAGGAGGGGCGCTGAGCCGCTGAGGCGCTCAAAACTGGTTTCCCGCAAGGTGGATTGGGCCAGCACCGCTTCCAGAAAGAAACCCTCGGTTACGTGGTAGGCGAAGCGAATGCCGGTGACGTCGTTGCTGCCAAAATCCTCGACACTGAGCACGCCGGTATAGAGACCCAGTTCAAAATTTTCCCGGTCGAGAGCGTCCTCTTCAATAACGCGGCGCTCCATATCCGGGGTGATGATCTGGTCCAGCACGGAACGGCTGCCGCCTTCCGGTTGTTCGTCCTGTGCATGAGCCGGCGCCAATAAGGCCCAGGGTAAGGCGATCAGAAAAATACGTTGAATCCAAGCTTCCACTCGTCGACCTCTTGGTTTTCGTTGCGGCTGGTGAGAATCAGATTGTTGGTGTATTCCAGGCGCAACATAAAATTGCGGGAAATATAGGTTTGCGCTCCCACGCCCACTATCATCATGCCGTCAGTGCGGTCCTGGGTTTGCACCAGGGTTGCGTCCGGCGATGTTTCGATGACCGCGACGCCCAGGGTAAAGTAGGGCGAAATTCGCCACTCGGGCCAGGTTTCGTGAATGATGCTGGCACCGAGGATAAGGCTATCGGAAAAGTTGCCGATGGCCTGGGTTACTTTGCCTTCCAGGGATAAATTGTTGGAAAAACGATAACCCAGGTAGGCGGACAAGGCATCGGCGCCGCCAAAGTCGCCGGCGGCGATACCGCCACTCCAGCGGCGGCCCACATAGTCTTCAATACCCGGATCGCGCAGTTCGTAGAGCTCGTTGCGCGGGCCCAGGGTCACGCTGAGGTTGTCGCGGTGTGCCCAGCCGGTTTTGCCGCGCTTGTCGCGGATTTTTATCCAGTCGGTGCGCCGTTTGAGCAGGGTGGTTTGTTCGCCGCGCTCAATAACGTGGGTGATGGGGAAGCCCCGCCCCGGGCCGGTGTGCATGTCGACGTAGGGGTCGAGAATAGTCACTTCCAGCAAATCGTCGGCGAAAACCATGGGGCTGATGCTGCAAAGTACCACGGCGCCCAGCAGTAAAGCCCGCCATCGCGTCGGCTGACAAATCCCTAATCTCATTAATTCACGGGCGCGTCGAATGGGTTGTTATAGTATTGTGCCCCAATATCCAGCCATTCTGAAATCAATTTTAATTCCGCGTCCGTCAGGTCGCCTTCGTGGTACGCGCCCGGGGCAAACCAGGAAAAAAAGTCGCGCGGCGAGCCGAGGGCTTCGCAATCTACGTTACTGACCCGCGCACTGCTGCTATTGCGCGCTCCGGTGCCGGCCATGGAGGGATTGCACGTGGGTACATGGGACTGTTCGGGTTCGATAACGTCGCCAGTCACCGGATCGAGCACCGCCGGGGAATCAATGACGCGCCGCCGCTGCAGATTGCCGCCTACCAGCTCCACCTCGGCGTCGTTGAAAAATAATTCGCGGTAGGACAGGTTCCAAAGGTTGTTTGCCCCCGGATGCGTGTTCAGCACGCTGGGGGTTGTGTTGGTGAGTTCCAATTGGCCGGCGGGCACTTGGGCGGCGCCCATGTCGTCCACAATGCCGTGGCAGTCCACGCAGGCTGCATCGGGCACGTCGTCCCCGTCCGTGTCCCGCGGCAGGTCCCACAGCGGCTGAATGTGATCGAGATAGTTGATCATGATGCGGCAGGTGGCGGCCCAGTTCAACTGGCAACTGGCCAGGGTTGGAGCGTTGGTTTGCAGGTCCGCGTAGCGATAATCGATGTTATTCGCCGGATCGGGGATAAGGGACCATTCATCCTGGAATCGAACATCCGTGGACGGGGTGCGGGTGCCGAAAGCTTCCGCCATGGTGTCGCCTATGCTGGCGCTACGCCAAGTATTGGGAAATGCGCCGCCCCCGCTGGTCGGTGCGCCCAGATTGATGGAGGGCGCCTGGGCGTTTTGCCGACCGTGTGGCAGTTCGCTGCCGCGCGTATGGCAGCCGTTGCACTCCATTTGTTCTCCAGCCCGCACTTGCAGCCAGTTTTGATGGCGCTGGAAGCCGGACAGGCGTCGACCCTCTGCGTCCAGAATGGAAAAGGTAAAAGCCATGTCCGCTGGCACTTTGAATTTAACCGAACCGTCTGGTTCGATAGGGACGTAGCCGAGTATTTCACGCATGGACCGACCGGCGCCGTTAACACCATAGGCAGCCGTGTCGAAGTCCATCAGTTGCTCCGGCGGAATGCTTACCGCTTTTTTTATGCGCAGAAAGCGAGCCGGGCGATCGGCCCAGTCGGTTTGACCCGGATCGCGCATCACTTCAATCCCGTCGGGCGTTGCGTCCTCGCCATCCAAATCGTACACGCTGCGGATATGGACCACCCCCACGGCCTCTTCCAGCAAGGTTGGATCTCCCGAGATTTCCAGAGGTTGGATAAAGGTGGGCGGATCGCGCGGTTCCATCGCCGCTACATCAGAGTAAATGATGTCGCCGTCCGCCGGCACCACGGGCAACTGGGTGCCGGCGACGGGATTATAGATCCACAAGCCGTAAGCGGGGTTTGCTTCTTCCGCGTCTGGATCTTGCAGATTGCTGTTGGTGCAGGGCAAAAAGGTTTGGGGATTGTTGGGATTGACCAAGCGGCACTGACTCCAGCCCACCAACAGGCGATCGGAATCGTCGAAAAAGGGATAGAACGCGCTAAAGTAGCCGTGCGGGGAAATTGTGTCGTCGATAAAAACGTCCAGCAGCGAAGCGCTGATTTGCCCCGGTGCATTTGCGCCGCGATTGGGGTAGGTAGGTTGATCGATTTCCGTGTAGTTCTCGGCATCAATCAGCACTATGTCGCCACCGAAGTTGTCGATTTCCCGGGGACGCAAGAGCACCAGAATTCGATTGTCCGGCATTTGCCGTGGTTGCGAAAAAACCGCGACGGTGTTGTTGGGGCCGGTGGCCTGGCTATGGAAGCCGTAATGATGCTGCAAGTTACTGCCGTCCGGGCGGACCGTGTAAAGACTCAGGTTGTTGTTGTTCCACCGGTCCCAGCGCAAGAAAATAATTCGTCCGTCGTGCAGAATCGAGGGTTGCAAATCATGACTTTGGTTGTAGGTTATTTGATCGATGTCGGTGCCATCGTCGTCCATGGCGTGAAGTACAAACGCGGGTTCATCCCCGTTGTTTAGATTGCCTTCGTGCAAGCCGGCGTATTGGGGTTTGCCGTCGTCCAGCAGGATCGAGCGGGTCCGCTGTTGTCGATCGGAGGAAAACACAATGCGGCCACCGGGCAAATAATGCGGGGCAACATCGTGATTCTGTTGCGCAATGGTGTCGGAAACGATAATACGGCGCAGCGTATCCGTCGCCAGCTCATATTCCCAGATATCCCACTTGGCTTGTTCATCGTCGTTCAAATTGGGGTCATCGGGGGCGCGCATGGCGAATATCAGTTTTTTGCCATCGGCCGAGACTTCCAGGTCCTTAACGTCATAGAGCTCCCCTTGGGGCCAGGCGCGATCCGTCACGTTAATTTCGCGAGCACCCGGTGCCGCGCGTTCGCGGACATACAATACAGCCCCCGGATTGAACGCGGCCGGTTCCAGTATGTTATCGGGGACCAATACCGTGGGGTCGTCCTCGTCCACCGGCAGTGGACGTTTTATGTACGCGATCGGCAGGTCGACAACCACCGGGTCGGGAGACTGGCTCCCGCTGCTACCGCCACCACAGGCCACCAGCAGCAGGCACACCGCAGTGAGAGCAACATTGGCCAAAGGCTTTCCGAACATCTGTGTTAGTCCTGTATTCATCACATTGGCGTGACGGCATGAGGGTTGAATGGTATCAATCTTGGAACACTATTTTGGAACGCAATCTTGGACCAGTATCAATTCCTGGCGATGGAAGCATCACCTCGGATATCCGATCCGCGCTTTCAAGATGCGATTGCCACCGGCATTATATTCGGCTCGGTGACCTTTAATAGTGGTGCCGCGCAAAGTTTACAGACGACTGGCGGCAACAGACAGACGAAACCGCCGAACGGACTGGTTGCACGGCGTACGACGAAATAAAACGGGCGTATTCTGTGATTGAGTCGACAGTTCCCAGGCATTTCTCGCGCAGATGCTTCCCGGTTTTTTGCTTATCCCCTAGCATTTTTCACCCCTCGCACTGGGCAAATTTTTTTTATCGGGCATAATCCACCCTTCAAGCCCTGGCTGGGACATTCATTGGCGGTTATTCAAAGACTCCCTGGGTCAATCAGAGCGTACAAATCCAACACTCATCGGAAAACGACTGTGGTTACCGAACGATTTAATCAACGATCCAATCTAATGCTTTTTACTGAGAAAATGCTGAGAGCCATTCTACTCTTAAGCTTCGCAATGGGTGTTCACGCCGGACCCCGTGAAGATGCCAAGTGGCTGCACGACCGGATTGCTGGTGTACCGCCGAATGAAACCGACCTTAACGCCATGCAACTTCTTATCGAAGGCGGCGACATTGAAGGCGCGGCCGAGATCGCCATGGATAACGAAGCCTTTTACAGTGCGACGCTAAAGCGCATGGCCGCCCCATGGACCAATCGCGACCTCAATCCGTTCGTCGCGCTGAACGATTACATTGCGACCTTTATCGGCATCGTTCGCGACGAAACCGATTTTCGCGAAATTTTGTACGGGGACATTGTATACACCTTTAACTCTCCCGACGTGTCCGCCTACTCCATCAGCAGCAACGATCACTATGAAGAAGCGGAACAACTGGGCCTGGAGATGGGCATTGGAAGTGATCTGGAGCCGCAGGTTCAATCCGTGGTTACCGGCTTTGATCCCAACGCCGTCGCTGGCCTTATGACTACCCGTGCCTCCGCCGAAGCCTTTTTCTACCTGGGCACCAACCGCGCCATGTTGCGCTTCACCCTGATGGCGCATTTGTGCCGCGACCTGGAACAGATGGAAGATACATCCGGCGTTCCCGATCGCATTCGTCAGGACATTTCCCGCAGTCCCGGCGGCGACAGCCGTCTGTTTACCAACGGCTGCGTGGGCTGCCACGCGGGCATGGACCCCCTGACCCAAGCCTTTGCCTACCACGACTGGGACGTGGGCAGTGGACGCATGACCTACAACACCGCGCCGGTGTTCAATGAAGAACTGGAAATCCAAACCCGCGTAACGCCCAAGCACCACATCAATGCCGCCAACTTTCCCCATGGTTATGTGATCCTCAATGATCGCTGGGACAATTATTGGCGAGATGGCGTAAACGCCAACTTGGGGTGGGACGCCGGTTTGCCCGGAAGCGGCAATGGTATTGCGAGCATGGGCCGGGAATTGGCCAACAGCCGCGCTTTTGCCCAATGTCAGGTGGAAAAAGTTTTTAAAACGGTTTGCCTGCGCCGGCCCGAGCCAGACGAGGTGGGCGATGTCGACACGATGACGAACAGTTTCATCACCGGCGGCTACAACCTAAAACAGGTGTTCGCGGAAACCGCCGCGCACTGCCTGAATAATTAAGTGGTTCGTTCAATGCGCAATCAATTTGAGAACAACAGCGTGCAATCTGAAAACAACATTGTGCAATCCGGAAACTACAATGTGCAGTTCGAAAACAACAGGGAAAACTGCGTGATTCGCAAGTTAAATTTTTTGTTGCTTGTGGTGCTGGCAGTTGCCACCGTCTCGGGTTTTACCAGTTGCAGTTCCGGCACCGGCGCCGACAACACGCCCAACCTCGATGACGAGTCACAACGCGGCGGTGGCTTGACCTATTCCGGTCCGCCGGCGGCCACCAGCGATGTTCAATCGTTTCAAGTCAATGTGTGGAACAATCTGGTGGCGGATAACCGCTGCGGCGGTTGCCACAGACAAGGCGGCACGGGCGAAGGTTTTTTCGTCCGCGACGACGATATTAACCGGGCCTACTCCGCCGCCATTACGATCACCAACTTGTCCAACCCCGCGAATTCCCGGATGGTCACCAAAGTGGCTGGAGCGCACAATTGCTGGCTGGCGGATCCCAACGCCTGCGCCGATATTATTTCCGGCTGGATCACTGCCTGGGCAAACAGTGCTGGCGGGGTTGCCAATGTTATTACTCTGACGACGCCGGCGTTTAATCCGGTCCAGGATTCCCGCAATTTCCCGGCGGATTCCTCGCGTTTCGAGGACACGGTATACGAACTCGTCCGGGGGCGGGGAAACTGCCTCCGCTGTCACTCGGAAGGCGCTGACAATCCGCAAATGCCCTTTTTCGCGAGTGCTGATGTGAGCACCGCCTACAGCGCCGCGCAAAGCCGAATCGACCTGGCGGATTACGAACGTGCCAATGCCACGCCGCGGGAACAAACCCGCTCCCGTTTTATCGTGCGTTTGCGCAACGAAGGTCACAACTGCTGGAGCGAAAGTTGCGCCTCCGACGCGCAGGAGATGGAAGATGCAATCCTGCTATTTGCCGGCGGTCTCTCGGTCACCGAAGTGGATCCGAACTTGCTGACTAGCGGCGCGGTCGCCCTAACCGTGGACGGCATCGTTGCCAGTGCTGGCGGGCGCATTGAAAACGATGTTATCGCTCTTTATACCTTCAAGCCGCCCACCAGCGGTGACGTAGGCGAGGACATTAGCGAAGTGTTCGATGTCAGCGGGGTAGAGCCCGCCGCTAACTTGCGTGCCTTTGGTTCCGACGTTACCTGGGTTGGCGGTTGGGGTGCGCGTATAAACAGCGGTCGTTTACAGGGCAGCGCCAGCAAACTTTTTGACTTGATTACCTTGACCGGTGAATACAGCATCGAGACCTGGGTAGTGCCGGGCAACGTGGAGCAGGATAACTTTGCCCGCATCGTGGCATACACTGGTGGCGCTTTGACCGGCAATAATTTTGCCATGGCCCAATCCGCCTACAACTACAACTTCCTGCACCGCAATTCCTCCACTACGAATCAGGACGGCATGCCCGCCTATTCCACCGCCGATGCCGATGAAGTCCTTCAGGCAACCCAGCAACACGCGGTCATGACCTACGATCCGATTAACGGCCGGCAGATTTTTGTCAACGGAGAGAATGTTGTGGCCGGCGGCGATCCACAAGCGGGCGGCAACTTCTCGAGCTGGGATAGAAGTTTTGCCCTCTCGCTTGGCCAGAATGCTGGCGGTGGAGACCAGTGGCAGGGCACCTTGCGCTTGCTCGCCATTCACAATCGTGCGCTGAGCCCCGAGGAAATTGGCAATAACTTTGCGGTTGGCGTGGGAGAAAAATTCTATCTTCTGTTTGACCTGTCCCGCACAACACCGGCGCTGGTGTCTTCCATTCCACAGGCCTTTATCGGCTTCGAAGTGGAGCAGTTTGATAGCTACGGCTACCTGTTTAAAAACCCCTTCTTTATCAGCCTGGATTCCGACGCGGTGCCGAGTTCGCCGATCCGGATTCGCGGCATGCGCATAGGCTTGAATGGCCGCGAGCTAAACGTCGGCCAGGCTTACGCCAAGCTGGATGTCACTGTCGACAGTAGTTCCTACAGTCCTACCGGCCAAACCCTTTCCACCTTCGGAACGATTATCCCCCTGGAAAATGGCCCCGACAACGATCAGTTCTTTTTGACCTTCGACCAGATCGGCAGCTCGCTATACAGTCGACCCGCGCCCCCCGCGCCGCCGCCATTGGTGCCGACCTCGAGTGCCGAGGCGCAATCGCGAATCGCGGTCAGGAACTTCGAAGAGATCAATGCCGCGCTGGCGCAAATGACCGGCATTCCCAAAGGCAACAGCGCGGTTCGGGGCGTGTATAACACCGTACGCCAACAACTGCCGCAAGACGAGGCAATCGACGGTTTTCTTCCCGCGCACCAGATGGGCGTGACCCAGCTCGTGATCAGCTATTGTGACCAACTGGCTACGAATGCCGAGGGCAATCGTGCGGCTTACTTTGCTGGATTTAGCGGTTGGGGCGACAACAATGTTGGCACCGTTTTCGGTGCACCCGGTTCCGCCAATCGCAGCGCGATCATCGACCCCATTCTCGAAAGCATGGCCGCACATACTTTTGATGCGAACGGTACCTTGTTGGCAGGCCATCTGACAACGCAGCCAAATCCGGGTGATGTATTTCCGGGCACCTACGACAGTCCGCCGGATGTGACTGATGAGCTGAACGATTTAATTGATCGTATGATTGCTGGCACCGATCCAGCAAACCCGGGAGCGTCCTCGACTGAAGAAATCGTAACCAGTGTCTGCGCTGCGGCAATGGGCAGCGCAATTCTGATGATCCAATAAATACGCCGCATCAACGGATTTTAGATAGGTAGAAAAATGACAAAGCGAAAAAAACCGATTGGCTTGAACGATCCTTTGTATCACCCGGATCACGCTCGGCCGCGAACCCGAAGGGAATTTATCGCCCAGGGATTTCTCAGTGGCGCGGCTACCGTGGTTGGTGGATCGATGTTCAGCTTGTTGGGCGGCCCGCGTCGCGCGCGCGCAGACTTATCAATGGATGTGGCGGAGGCTTATGATGCGCTTTGCGCCGCTGCCGGTGGTGGGAAAATTCCGTTTATTTGTTTTGATTTGGCCGGCGGCGCGAACATCGCTGGCTCCAACGTACTGATCGGTGGCGCCGGTGGCCAGGAAGATTTTTTGAGCACAGCGGGTTACAGCAAGCAGGGTCTGCCGGGGGATAGAACGCCCGCCAACAGCCAGACGAATTTTATCAACCAAGAGTTGGGTCTCAAGTTCCACAGCCAAAGCGCCATGCTAAGCGGAATACTGGAGAAAGTGTCCGTTGGCAATCGCGCCAATATCAACGGCGCGGTAATCCCCGCCCGCTCACAAAACGACACCGCCAACAATCCCCACAACCCCATGTACGCCATTAAACTGGCCGGTGCGGGCGGCAGCGTGGTGGACCTGATCGGTTCGCGAAACAGCGATTCCGGTGGCAACTCCATGGCCCCGGCGGATTTCATGGCGGCGGTCGGCGCCGAAGCGCGGCCCACCAAGGTTGATCGTCCCTCGGACGTTGTCGGTTTGGTGGATACCGGCTCCAATGAAAGCAGCCCGCTGCGCCCTACTGATACCGTTGCGGCCATGGAATCCATGTACCGCCTCAGCGATCAAAAACTCGGTGTTGTTAGTACTGGTCTGACTGCGGCAGGCGCCGATGCCGAGGTGGAACGTCTGGTGCGCTGTGCATATCTGAAGAGCACATGGCTGGCGGATAGGTTCGGAGGAGACAACACGGTCGATCCGGCTACCGACGCCAATATCGTCGGGCCGACCGGCATTTTTTCAGCGGCTGAATTCGAAAATGATGGAGAATTCCGCAAAACCGCTTCCGTGATGAAGATGGTCGTCCCTCCCAACGGTCTCCAGGCCAGTGCGGGCGCGGGCACCATCACCATGGGCGGCTACGATTACCATACCGGTGATCGCGAAACCGGGGAACGCCGCGACCTGCGAGTCGGACGTTGTATCGGTGCTTGTCTTGAGTATGCAAGTATCATGGCCACGCCGGTAATGATTTACGTGTGCAGCGACGGCTCCGTATTCAGCAACGGCATGATCGACAATTCCGCCGACGGTGCCGGCAAAGGTGTCTGGACTGGCGACAACCAACAAACCGCCGCGTCCTTCTTCCTTGTTTACAACCCGCTTGGGCCGCCCACCCTGCGTGGCGGCACGCCCGAACAACAATTCCGTCATCAGCAACTGGGTTACATGCGCGCCAGCGGCGACGTGGAAACGGCCTCCACCCCCGCGGCCAACAACGTCAACCTGTTGGTGCAAACCGTGCTGCTAAATTATATGGCACTGCATGGCGAGGAAGGTGATTTCACAGGCTTGTTACAACCCTATGGAATTCCCAACGGCCTCGGCGATGCGACCCAAAGGGACAGCTTGATTGCTTTTCAGTCTTTGATTTAAGCATTCGAGCGGACCGACCTGACTTCCGAAGGGCTTCCTAATAAAGAGCCCTATTTCCCACCCTCGATTTGCGGGACAGCCTCTGCACCTTCGAGCCCATAGTCGACCTCTCCGGCGACCTCTGGTTTAGCCCTTGGTTTAGCATCGGGAATTGTTGTCGGATTTCACGTATCTAGCCGGATGCGTTGACATCAACCCCGTCTGTGTTTTTATTGTTCCCTGTTCCCTGTTCCCTGTTCCCTGTTCCCTGTTCCCTGG
>JBBDIU010000089.1:0-21601 GCA_040880205.1 Cellvibrionaceae bacterium | reverse complement strand
GGGCCATCCCTGGCCCGGTCCCGCTGCTGTCCTGCACCTATTCACTCCGAAACAGCACCGGCTCGCCTGCGCAAAGCTGCAATGTGCCAACTGATCGCTTCCGGAGACTCTGGGCGAGAGTGGGTCGTTATGGGAAGCGAATTAACCATAAGCGGAAAGGATAGGCTGGGGGAAATGCCTTGGGGGCTAGCCGCGTCGCGATTTACGATTCACCATTTACTATTCACTATTCACATTTACTTCTCCCGTTTCTTCGGCCTCTTCCATCCCTCGATATTGCGCTGTTCGCCGCGCGCGACGGCGAGTTGGTCGTCCGGTACGTTTCGGGAAATCGTTGAGCCGGCACCCACGGTGGCGCCTTTGCCAACCTTCACGGGCGCTACCAGGGCGGTGTTGGAGCCGATAAACGCTTCATCGCCAATTTCGGTTTTGGATTTGTTGGCGCCGTCGTAGTTACAGGTAATGGTGCCAGCGCCCACGTTGACGTTTTTGCCGATTTGCGCATCGCCCAGGTAGGTGAGGTGGTTGGCCTTGCTGCCTTCGCCGAGGGAGGCGTTTTTCACTTCCACGAAATTACCGACCTTGGCGCCGTTGGCCAGGCGGGTGCCGGGGCGCAGTCGGGCGAAGGGGCCAGCCTCACAGCCGTTGGCCAGAGTGGCGTCTTCAATGATGGTGTTGGCCTTGATCACGCAGTTGTCGCCGATACTGGCATTTTTCAGGCAGCAGTTGGGAGCAATGTAAACGTTGTTGCCCAGTGTGACCTGGCCTTCGATCAGGCAGTTGAAATCAATTTTTACATCATCTCCGAAACGCAGTTCGCCTCGGCAATCAAAGCGCGCGGGGTCTGTGAGGGACAAGCCCTGCTCCATGAAACCGCGGGCCAGTTCCTGCTGGTAAATCCGTTCCAGCTCCGCTTGCTGTGCCCGGTTGTTGATTCCCAGCACTTCCCATTCGTGAGCCGGTTGCTTGGTTCGCACGTCGACACCGTCTGCTTTGGCCAAGGCAATAATATCGGTCAGATAGTATTCGCCCTGGGCATTGCCGTTGGATAACTGCGGCAACCAGCGCTGCAAATGGACGCCGGCAACGGCCATGACACCGGTATTCACTTCCTTAATAGTGAGCTGCTCCCGGCTGGCGTCCTTCTGTTCCACAATGGCGCTGACCCGGCCACCTTCATCGCGGACAATGCGACCGTAGCCATCGGGGCTATTGGTATGCAGGGTCAACAGGCCGAGAGAGTTATCGCTTACACACTGGGCAAGTTCCGATAGGGTTGCCTCTTTGATCAAAGGCACATCGCCATAGAGAATCAGAACCGTGTCCGACGCGTCGATATAAGGGAGGGCCTGCTGGACGGCGTGGCCGGTACCAAGCTGCTCGGCTTGGAGGATAAAGCGGATATCGGGGGCGGTGAGGGTGGCTTCGATCTGCTCGGCGCCGTGGCCAACAACGGTGTTAATGGGCGGCTTGTGATCCAGGCGGCGCGCTGTATCCAGCACGTGCTGCAATAGCGACCGGCCGGCCACCGGGTGCAATACCTTGGGCAGGCTGGACTTCATGCGGGTACCTTTACCCGCGGCGAGAACGACAATATTCAACATGGCTTTACCGGCTTCCTTCCTTTAAAAAGCTTCCCTAATACGAAAAAAGGAGCAGCCTATGCTACCCCTTTTTCTGCTCAAATTCCGCAACAACAAAGAATGCGACCCGCGAATGGCCATACATGTTCCAGGCCAGCTCCCGCGCGAGGCACAAGGATTGGGCGGGAACGGTGTTATTTGCGCGCTTTGCGGCGAATTGCCTGCAAGGTACGCAACTGGGCAGCGGCTTCCGCCAATTGGGCGGCGGCCCGGGTGTAATCGAGCTCGCCGGTTTGATTGTGCAGAGCCTGCTCGGCCAGCTTTTTGGCTTCCAGCGCCGCGGCTTCGTCCATGTCACCGGCGCGCAGGGCGGTGTCGGCCAGAATGGTGGCGAAGTGGGGTTGTACTTCGAGGTGACCACCGGACAAGTAGTAGACCTCTTCTTCACCGCCTTGTTTGACAATGCGCACTGGACCGGGATTCAGACCGGTTAGCAGCGGCGCGTGGCCGTAGGAGATTCCCAGATCACCTTCGCTACCGGCAGCCACCACCAATTCCACCAGGCCGGAAAAAATTTCCTCTTCTGCGCTGACGATGTCACAGTGGATTGTCATTGCCATCTTTCAACTCTCGTGGATAAGGCGTTACACACTATCGATACTTCCTACTTCCTGCCCAAGTTGCTGCTTATTTGCCGGCTTGCTTCAGTTTCTTGGCGTTTTCGACGGCTTCTTCAATCGAGCCCACCATGTAGAAGGCTTGTTCGGGCAAGTCGTCGTGGTCGCCGTTCAAAATTGCCTTGAAGCCGGCAATGGTATCTTTCAGTGACACGTATTTACCGGGCGAACCGGTAAAGGTTTCCGCCACCGTAAAAGGCTGCGACAGGAAGCGTTCGATCTTACGGGCGCGGTAAACAGTTTGCTTGTCTTCTTCCGACAGTTCGTCCATCCCCAGAATGGCGATAATATCTTTCAGTTCCTTGTAGCGCTGCAACACGGATTGCACACCGCGCGCCACGTCGTAGTGCTCCTGACCGATGATTAATGGGTCCAGCTGCCGCGAGGTGGAATCCAGTGGATCCACCGCCGGATAAATACCTTTTGCCGCAATATCCCGGCTCAGTACCACGGTGGAATCCAAGTGAGCGAAGGTGGTGGCGGGTGAGGGATCGGTCAAGTCATCCGCGGGCACGTAGACGGCCTGCACCGAAGTAATGGAGCCGGTTTTGGTGGAGGTGATCCGCTCTTGCAAGGCACCCATCTCTTCCGCGAGGGTCGGTTGATAGCCTACCGCCGACGGCATCCGACCGAGCAGCGCCGATACTTCGGTACCGGCCAAGGTGTAGCGATAGATGTTGTCGATAAACAACATGACGTCACGGCCTTCATCGCGAAATTTTTCCGCCATTGTGAGGCCGGTCAAGGCAACCCGCAGACGGTTACCGGGCGGCTCGTTCATCTGACCGTAAACCATGGCCACTTTGGATTTGCTGAAGTCCTTGACGTTGACCACGTCGGCTTCCTGCATTTCGTAGTAGAAGTCATTCCCTTCCCGGGTACGCTCACCCACACCGGCGAAAACCGACAAACCGCTGTGTTCGGTGGCGATGTTGTTAATCAGCTCCAGCATGTTAACGGTTTTGCCCACGCCGGCGCCGCCGAACAGGCCAACCTTGCCGCCCTTGGCGAAGGGGCAGACCAAATCGATAACCTTGATGCCGGTTTCCAACAATTCCTCGGAAGCGGCCAGTTCGTCATAAGCGGGCGCCTTGCGATGAATGGAGGCGCGTTCTTTTTCGTTGATCGGTCCGCACTCGTCGATGGGCTCGCCCAGAACGTTCATGATGCGGCCCAGGGTCTCTGTACCCACCGGCACGTTGATCGGGGCTTTGGTGTTTTCCACCGCCAAGCCACGGCGCAAGCCTTCGGAAGAACCCATGGCGATTGTGCGCACGATACCGTCGCCCAGTTGCTGCTGCACTTCCAGGGTCAGGCCTTTCTCGGTAATTTTTAGTGCGTCGTAAACCTGTGGCACGGCGTCGCGAGGGAACTCGACGTCGATAACCGCACCGATGATCTGTACGATACGTCCGCTACTCATTTGGGCTTCCTCTTAAATCTTCAATTGAATTCTGTAGTTCTACACTGCTCGTAATAAAAGCAGGTTTAGGAAATGGCCGCCGCGCCGCCAACGATTTCCGATAGCTCCTGGGTAATGGCCGCTTGTCGCGCCTTGTTGTACACCAATTGCAATTCGTCGATCAGCTCGCCCGCATTGTCGGTGGCGCTCTTCATGGCGACCATGCGCGCCGCCTGCTCACAGGCTTTGTTTTCCACCACGCCCTGGTAAACCTGGGATTCGATATAGCGGGTTAACAGGCCTTCCAACAATTCCCCGGCATCGGGTTCGTAGATGTAATCCCAGGTATGTTGCAGTTTTTCGTCCTCCACCGGCAACAAGGGCAGCAATTGGCGGACTTCCGGCGACTGGGTCATGGTGTTGACGAAATCGTTGCTGACCAGGAAAACCTTGTCGATCTTGCCTTCGGAAAAAGCATCGAGCATGACCTTGACGCTGCCGATTAGCTTCGCGGCTGAGGGTTCGTCGCCCAAATCCCGCAGGGCGGCGGTAATATTGCCGCCAAAGCTGTTGAAAAAGGCCACGGCCTTGTTGCCGATGGCGCAGATATCCGACTCAACACCACGATCGTGCCACTGCTTCATGTCGCGGATGGCGGCTTTGAACAAATTGATGTTGAGGCCGCCACACAGACCGCGGTCGGTGGATACCAATATGTAACCGACCCGCTTGATGGTTTCGCGATCCATCAAGTAGGTGTGTTGATACTCGGAGCTGGCGTGAGCCAGGTGGCCAACCACCGCGCGAATGCGCGTCGCGTAGGGCTTGCCCCGCGCCATGCGCTCTTGCGCCTTGCGCATTTTGCTGGCCGCCACCATTTCCATCGCGCTGGTAATTTTCTGCGTGGATTTGATGCTGCCAATCTTGGTACGGATTTCTTTTCCGCCTGCCATACTCTTTTACCTAATCCAACGTTTCGCTCTAGCGAGTGCGGTGTAGGGAAGCACCGCCAAAATTGAGCGCTCAAGCGCTTGGTTTTACCTACAAGGAGCTCCTTGCGACTCCGCGAAACAGCATGGATGCCGTTTCAGGATTACCAGCTTTGGGTCGCAACGAATTTTTCCAGCGCGGCCTTGAAGCTGCCAATCACGTCGTCGCTGTATTCACCGGTTTCGTTGACCTTTTTCATCAGGTCGGCGTGCTCACTGTTCATGTAGGAAAGCAACGAGGCCTCGAAGTCGCGAATCTTTTTAACCTCGACCTCTTTCAAGTAGCCTTCGTTGGCCGCGTAGATAACGATGGCCATTTCCGCCACCGACATGGGGCTGTATTGCTGTTGCTTCATCAGTTCGGTAATGCGTTCGCCGTGGTCCAACTGAGCCTTGGTGGCTTCGTCCAGGTCGGAGGCGAACTGGGAGAAAGCGGCCAGTTCTCGGTATTGCGCCAACGCGGTACGGATACCACCGGACAGCTTTTTGATAACGGGGGTCTGTGCCGCACCACCCACCCGCGATACCGAAATACCGGCGTTCATGGCCGGGCGAATACCGGCGTTGAACATGTCGGATTCCAGGAAGATCTGGCCGTCGGTAATGGAGATCACGTTGGTGGGTACGAAGGCGGATACGTCACCGGCCTGGGTTTCAATAACCGGCAGCGCAGTCAATGATCCGGTTTTACCTTTCACTTCGCCGTTGGTGAATTTCTCCACGTATTCGGCGTTGACCCGGGCGGCGCGCTCCAACAAGCGGGAGTGCAGATAAAATACATCACCGGGATAGGCTTCGCGGCCCGGCGGGCGACGCAGCAGCAAGGAAATTTGGCGGTAGGCCCAAGCCTGTTTGGTTAAATCGTCGTAAATAATCAGCGCGTCCTGGCCGCGATCGCGGTAGTACTCGCCCATGGAACAACCGGAAAAAGGAGCGAGAAATTGCATGGAGGCGGCATCGGAAGCGGTGGCTGCCACCACAATGGTGTGCTCCATGGCGTCGTGTTCTTCAAGTTTGCGCACCACGGCCGCGACCGAGGACGCTTTCTGGCCGATGGCCACGTAAATGCATTTAATTCCCGAGCCTTTCTGATTGATGATCGCATCAACCGCAATGGCCGACTTACCGATTTGTCGGTCACCGATAATCAACTCTCGCTGGCCACGACCAATGGGCACCATGGAATCGATAGCTTTCAAACCGATTTGTACCGGCTGATCCACCGACTGCCGGGCAATTACCCCCGGCGCTACCTTTTCCACCGCGTCGGTCAACTTGGCCTTGATCGGGCCCTTGCCGTCGATGGGATTACCCAAGGCATCCACCACACGGCCGAGAAGCTCCGGCCCCACCGGTACTTCCAAAATGCGGCCGGTACAGCGGGCGGTTTGACCTTCCGCCAATTCGCCGGCATCGCCGAGGACCACCGCACCCACTGAGTCGCGTTCCAGGTTCAAGGCCATGCCGAATATGCCGCCTTCGAACTCAATCATTTCGCCGTACATCGCATCACCCAAACCGTGAATGCGGATGATGCCGTCGGATACGGAAACAATGGTACCTTCGTTCTGGGCTTCGGTAGACACATCCAGATTGTCGATGCGCTGTTTGATAATTTCGCTAATTTCCGAAGGATTCAGCTGCTGCATGCTTTGGTCCTCAATCCTAAAAATAGGGTGTTGTTTCGTTTCGTTTTTGCTAAACGTTCATCGTTTCAGCAAGTTTTGCCAAGCGTCCGCGCACCGAGCCATCGATAACCAGATCTCCCGCGCGCACAACCGCGCCGCCGATCAGGGCTTTGTCTACGGAGGTTTGCAATTTCACATCGCGCTCTAGTTTGGTGGTCAAGGACTTCAATAACTTCGTTTGTTGTTCGTCCGTCATCTCGAAGGCGGTGGCAATATCCACGTCGATGGTTTTTTCGTGATTTGCCTTCAACAGCTCGAACAAAATCCGAACCTGTGGCAACAAGCCCAGGCGGCTATTGCGCGCCAGGTACTTCACGAAGTTGGCTACCTTGCCGTCCATATCATCGCCACAGAGTTCA
Organism: Cellvibrionaceae bacterium; assembly: GCA_040880205.1. GTDB lineage: Bacteria > Pseudomonadota > Gammaproteobacteria > Pseudomonadales > Cellvibrionaceae > WACF01. The sequence goes on along the minus strand of JBBDIU010000089.1, from coordinate 14,903 downwards.
ATCAGCTTTTCGCCTTTCTGCTCGGCAGTCAGGCTGGGCGAGGACAGCAGCTGAGCAACAGACGGGTGCTGCACGACGGCGACCACAGTCGCCAGCATATTCGACCAGCGCGTCAGGGCGTTGACATCTCGTGCGAATTCAAAGGCCGCTTTAGCGTAGGGGCGGGCCAATGTTGTCAGTTCGGCCATTTCGTTTCCGATTAATTAAAGGTTGTTTCCGTTACCGGTTAACTGTGCGCCGATTAATAGGAGCGCTTTACAACTGCTTTTCTTACAACTGGGCGGCCAACTCGTCGACCAATTTGCCGTGGACCTTTTGGTCGACGGAGGACTGGAGGATTTTCTCCGCGCCGGCAATGGCCAGAGTCGCCACCTTGGAACGAAGTTCTTCCTTGGCACGATTCACCCGTTGTTCGATTTCGGCTTCAGCCGCCGCCTTCTGTCGATCACCTTCGACGATGGCCTTTTGCTTGGCCTCCTCGATGATCTGCTGAGCACGTTTGTTGGCCTGCTCGACGATTTTTGCCGATTCGGCTTTCGCCTCGCGCATCCGGTCGGCCACTTTGTGCTGGGCGAGCTCGAGATCCTTTTCGGCGCGCTCAGCCGCCAACAAACCATCGGCGATTTTCTTTTCACGTTCCGCCAGGGCTGCCATGATGTGTGGCCAGATGTACTTCATGCAAAAAAGTACAAACACGAAAAAAGCGAATGTCTGGCCGATTATCGTTGCATTAAAGTTCACAACAGTATCCTCGTCGGTTTACAAAGTTAGAGGCTATTGTTCTTAAAGGTCATTGTTCCCAACCAATCCTTAAGCCAGGGCTTCCAGGAAGGGGTTGGCAAAGATGAACCACATGCTGATACCCAGGCCGATAAAGGTTACCGAGTCGATCAGGGCCGCAACGATAAACATTTTTACCTGCAAGGCGGGTGCTTGTTCCGGCTGACGCGCGGCGCCTTCCAGGAATTTGCCACCGAGGATGCCGAAGCCGATGGCCGTGCCCAGCGCGCCCATGCCCAACACCAACAACACGCCCAGAACGGTCATTGCCAAGATTGTTTCCATTATTTCCTCCAGTCTTTCTGAATAAAAAAATCGATTAAATTAAACGGTAATCAGTGATCTTCGTGGGCCTGGCTCAAATACACAATCGTCAACATCATGAAGACGAAGGCTTGTAGCACAATAACCAGGACGTGGAATACGGCCCAAACAAAGTGGGCGGGCAATTGCCAAAGGCCCAACAGGGCGGCAATCAAAATAAAAATCAACTCGCCGGCGTAGAGGTTGCCAAACAAGCGAAAACCGAGCGAAACGGGTTTTGCCAGAAAGCCGGGGATCTCCAGGATCATGTTGACCGGAAACATCCACTTGCCAAAGGGCTTGAAGCACAAGTCGCCAATGAAGCCCTTAATACCCTTGATTTTGATGGTGTAGAAGATCATCAGCGCGAACACTGACAATGACAAGGCGAAGGTGGTGTTGGGGTCCGTAGTGGGAACCACTTTGAAATACAGATGTGGATCCTGGGAAATTAATTGGGCAGCCCAGGGCAGCCAGTCTACCGGCACCAGGTCCATGAGATTCATAAGGAAGACCCACACAAAAATGGTGAGGGCGAGGGGTGCAATGAGTTTGCTGCGGCCGTGAAAAGAGTCTTTGACACTTTGGTCGATGAACTCAACGATCATTTCCAGGGCGCTAACGAATTTGGACGGGATACCCTCCCGGGCCTTGACCGCGGCGAGACGAAACAGAAAGCAGAAGATAATGCCAAGAAAGATTGACCAGCCGAGGGTATCCAGGTGGAAGGCCCAAAATCCCATGGCCTGCATTTCTTCCGTGTTGTGGGCGAGGGTCCAGGTGGCCTGGTCGAGAACATGCACGTTGCCTTCGTAATCCACCCGTTCATAGCCGGCGGGCAATTGACCAAAGGTCATGTTCTGGATGTGGTGCTGGATATATTCCGAGGTTGTTTGCTCAGAAGCCATGCTTACCGTCTCTGTGTCGATTTCTCTGTTTCAATGTCTCTACTAACGCCCGGCACGGACAATTTTCGCCGGCGAATTGAGCGCGCCCAGGCCCGCGGCTATTGCCGGGACGAATAAGCCAATTACGTAACTTACCCAGAAGGCGGCAAAATCGAGCTGCTTTACCCACTGGAAAACGACGGCAAAACCCACAACACAGGCCACTAACTTCAATAATTCGCCGAGGTACAGTGAGCGCACCACATCTTGTGCCCGGCTGGCTCCCATATACCTGAACGCGTATCTCGCGAATATCGCTCCCGGGACAATGGCCAACAAGCCGCCCAGAAGTACCGAATAAACCGCCTCGGTGCCCCTCAGGGAAAACGGAATGACCAGCACCGCCAGGACCACCACCTGCCACCCAAACAACTTCGTCACAGACGGTTTCTGCGCTGTGGCCATGGGTCCTAACGCTCCAAGTACAAACTAGGGGGTGTGCAGTGTCGATGCACTGTAACCGGGAATCGTTGTCACAAGATCGGCGCAAACAGGTGGAAGGCTGTTGCCGCTCAAAAAAGCGTCCGCATTATAGGTGTTCGAGGCGTCGGGTTCAACCGTTCCGGCGCTGAACCGGGGGGAATTATTGCTGATAATTCAAATGCTTCAGAATACCGTCCAGTTCGTCCAGGCTGTTGTATTTAAAGACCAAGCGCCCCTTGCCTTTGGCGGTATGTTGCAGACTGACCGGCACGCCGATCTGTTCGGCAAGTCCTTCCTCGAGTTGTTGTATGTCCGGATCCACCTTGTTTATCGGTACCGCCTTGGTCTGTTGCTGCTGAAGCCGGCGCACCAAAGCCTCGGTCTGGCGAACGGAGAGTTCCTTGGCAACCACCTGGCGAGCCAAATCCCGCTGCTCTTCTTCCTCCAGGGTTAGCAGGGCGCGGGCATGGCCCATTTCCAGATCGCCATGTTCAACCAGGGTCCGAACTTCATCCCCGAGGCTTATCAGGCGCAGCAGGTTTGTCACCGTGGTGCGGGACTTGCCAACCGCTGCCGCGACTTCCTGGTGGGTAAGCTCAAACTCGTCTTGCAGGCGTTTGAGAGCAAAGGCTTCTTCGATGGGGTTGAGATCTTCCCGTTGGATATTTTCGATTAGCGCCATGGCAATGGCGGCTTCGTCGGGCACGTCCTTAATGAGCGCCGGAATTCGGTCCAGCCCAGCCAGTTGTGCCGCCCGCCAGCGCCGTTCGCCGGCTATGATTTCGTAGCGTCGGTCGCCCACCGGCCGAATAACAATGGGCTGCATTACCCCCTGGGCTCTTATGGACTCGGCTAGCTCTTCCAATGCTTCCGGCTGAATATCGCGCCGCGGCTGGTACTTGCCGCGTTGGATTTGATCCAGCGGAATGTGGTTGAGATCCCGGGAAGTGGAGCCCTCAAGCTGATCGGCGGGTGGCGCTGTCTCGGACTCGGGCGTGACGGAAACGGCCGGCGCTTCGCTGTTGATCCCGCCCAGCAGGGCGTCGAGCCCGCGTCCCAAACCTTTTCGTTTCATCGTGTGATTTCCGCGGTAGTTAAAACCCCGTCATCGGGGTTTGGCCGAAGGTATTGCTACCAACTGGCAAATTTTCGAGGGCGTGTCAGGGGCGGGATTCTACCGCAACCTGGGCTTCTTTTTCCGCCAATTCGTTGCGACGGATAAGTTCTCCGGCCAGAGCCAGATGCGACAGAGCGCCCTTGGACTGTTTATCGTAAGCCAGGGCGGGGACCCCGTAGCTGGGCGCCTCGGCAAGCCGAACATTGCGAGGAATACAGGTCCGGTAGAGACGCGAGCCAAAGTGTTCGCTCAACTGCTGGGAAACCTCCATGGTCAGGCTGTTGCGCGGGTCGTACATGGTGCGTAACAGACCCTCAATGGCCAGCTTGGGATTGAGCACCCGCCGGATCTGGTCAATGGTGGTGACCAGGGCCGACAATCCCTCCAGCGCATAGTATTCACACTGCATGGGGATAATCACCCCGTCGCATGCCGTCAACGCATTAACCGTCAGCATGTTCAGGGAGGGAGGGCAGTCAATCAGAATGTATTGATAATTTTCACGGACCTGTTGTACGACCTGCTGCAGGCGCCGCTCTTTGTTAGGCAGGGACAACATCTCCACTTCGGCAGCGGTCAGATCGCCGTTGGAGGGGAGCAGGTCGAAGCCACCGGCTTCAGTGTGGATAAGCACGTCCAGGGCCGACTTATCACCCATCAAACAGTCGTAGACGGAAAACTCCAGTTCGCTTTTATCCACGCCACTGCCCATGGTGGCGTTGCCTTGGGGGTCCATGTCCACCAACAGCACTTTCTTGCGGGTCGCCACCAGGGATGCCGCCAGGTTGACGCAGGTGGTGGTTTTCCCCACGCCGCCTTTTTGATTGGCGATTGCATAGACTTTGCTGTTCATTGCGGCCCGATTACCTGTTTCGTTGAACTGTGGCGGTGATAGTGAATGTCGGTGTTTAGGCGTGGCTTACGACCACCAAATGTCGGGCCACCGCTTCACCAGGTACCCGCACGGGATAACAGTGCTCGACATTAAAGGGTTTTGCCACTTCCCTCAACTCATCTTGCGGATACTGCCCTTTCATGGCATAAAACCGCGTGCCCGGTGTGACCAGATGCTGACAACTAGTTAGAAAACCCTGAACACTGGTGAAGGCGCGACTGAAGATTCCGTCGAACCCTTTTTCCGGTCGAAAGTCTTCCACTCGCGATTGGACCACGCTAAGCGCTAACTGTAGTTCAGTTTTCACTTGAAAGAGAAAACGCGTTTTCTTGCCGTTGCTGTCCAGCAATGTGAGTTCGTTGTCGGGAAACGCGATTGCCAGGGGTATACCCGGCAAACCCCCGCCACTGCCCACGTCCAACCAGCGTCGGCCTTTGGTTTGTGAGCTATTATTTGAGTTACTGTTCGTGCGCTGAAGAAAAGGCGCGATGCTTAAACTGTCCAGAAGGTGACGGGACACCATTTCGTCCACGCTGCGTACCGCGGAAAGATTATAGGCCTTGTTCCATTTGACGAATAGTTGCAAATAGGCGAGCAGCTGGAAAATTTGCGCTTCGCTAAACGACAGTTCCAGCTCATCAAGCCCGGTAATCAAGCGCTGTCGGACTAGCTCGTCCGTCACGAGGCCCTGGCCGCTTCCGGTTTGGCCCGACTATTTAACAATCCTTTCTTTTTCAAATAAACCAATAGCAGCGATACCGCGGCCGGGGTCACACCGGAAACCCGGGAAGCACGCGCGAGGGTGTCGGGTCGCGCGGCCTGCAATTTCTGTTTTACTTCATTGGACAAGCCATCCACATTATTAAAATCCAGATCAACCGGTAGCTGCGTATTTTCATAATGGCGCAGGCGATCAATATCCTCCTGCTGACGATCGATATAGCCGGAATATTTCGCGGTGATTTCCACCTGTTCCGCGGCACGTGGATCGGTTACGGCGCTGCCTTTCAGGTCTGCGATATCCTGGTAGGTTAACTCGGGCCGTTTTAATAAATCGTAGAGACTGTATTCGCGCGTTAGGGGCGAAGGCATCTTCGGCTTCAACAGTTCCGCTTCGGGAGAGCTTGCTTGTATCCAAGTGGTTTTCAGTCGCGCTTCTTCGTTTTCAATAGTTTTACGTTTTTCACTAAAAGCTTGCCAATGAAGGTCGTTAATCAATCCGAGCTCGTGGCCCGCTTCCGTTAAGCGCAAATCGGCGTTGTCTTCGCGCAACAGCAATCGGTATTCCGCGCGGCTGGTAAACATGCGGTAAGGCTCGGCCGTTCCCATGGTAATCAGATCGTCCACCAATACCCCAATATAGGCTTGGTCGCGTCGCGGACACCAGGCTTCTTTTTCCTGCACCCGCAAGGCGGCATTAATACCAGCCAATAAACCTTGTGCGGCGGCTTCTTCGTAACCGGTGGTACCGTTGATTTGCCCGGCAAAATATAAATTATTTACGAATTTTGTTTCCAGGCTATAACGCAAGTCCTGCGGATTGAAAAAATCGTATTCGATAGCATAACCCGGCCGGGTAATGTGTGCATTTTCAAAACCTTTAACGGAACGCACAAACTGCTGCTGTATATCGAAAGGCAAACTGGTTGAAATACCGTTGGGATAAATCTCATGAGTGTTCAAACCTTCCGGTTCAATAAAAATCTGATGCGAGTCTTTATCCGCAAAGCGATTGACCTTGTCTTCGATGGAGGGGCAATAACGCGGTCCTACCCCTTCGATAACGCCGGCATACATGGGCGATCGATCCAACCCGCTTCGAATAATCTCGTGCGTGCGTTCATTGGTGTGAGTTATCCAGCAGCACACTTGTTGCGGATGGTCGCTAACTTCTCCCAGCAATGACATGACCGGCGTCGGCTGATCGCCCCACTGTTCTTCAAGATGGGAAAAATCAATGCTGCGCGCATCAATGCGTGGCGGTGTGCCAGTCTTCAGGCGCCCGACACGAAAAGGCATTTCCCGCAAACGTTGCGCCAGGGCGATGGAAGGCGGTGCACCGGCGCGTCCGCCGGCGTGATTTTGCATGCCTATGTGAATGACGCCACCGAGAAATGTGCCAGTGGTTAGCACAACGGTTTGGGCAAAAAATTGCAAACCCATTTGGGTAACGATGCCTTTGGCCGTGTCACCCTCCACCACCAAATCATCCACGGCCTGCTGAAAGATGTGCAGATTGGGCTGGTTTTCCAACTGATAGCGGATCGCCGCCTTGTACAGCTCGCGGTCGGCCTGGGCGCGGGTCGCTCGCACCGCGGGACCCTTGCGCGCGTTCAACAGGCGAAACTGAATGCCGGCCTTGTCGGTGGCGCGGGCCATAGCGCCACCGAGGGCATCAATTTCCTTCACCAGGTGACTCTTACCGATGCCGCCAATGGCCGGATTACAGGACATCTGACCCAGGGTCTCGATGCTGTGGGTGAGCAGCAAGGTTTTACAGCCCATGCGCGCCGCGGCCAGGCAGGCCTCGGTGCCGGCATGGCCGCCGCCAATCACGATGACATCGAATTCTTCCGGGTAGTGCATGCTGGGCCGTGTCCTTGTTTTTGGGGAAGTTGGCACCTGGATCGAGAGGCCGGCCATTATATGTCGGTGATGGCTTGTGTTCAAAAAATAAACGTGAAAACGGCGAGAAATTAGCCGATGCGTAGTGGCTCGTACTGCCAACGCCGGGTGCGGGATTGTTCATTGAAAAGTATCTTAATTAATTTAAATAAGAATTTATGTCTTATTAAGTATGTATTTAAAGGGAGTAGTTATAGTGATAATAGGGAGTCACGCGATCTGTGGGCAAGCCGCTTTTTGGCCCTTAATACAAGGGCTTAGGATGCCAACAACAAGATCTACAAGCTTGGGGCCAGCTCTGTTTAGGTTGGTAACGACCTGTGGACTGAAGCGGGGCTTGTTAACAGGAGTTCCCAATATTGAAACTATCCACAATTTGCTTCATAGCTTGTTAGGCCAATTATCCCCTGTCTATGAACCGGTTTATCCAGACGCCGCTCAACGGCAGCAAATCGGGGGATAACGCTGTGGACAGCTGGGGATAACGAGGAAACAGCCAGAAAAATTTGTGGTCTGGGATAGTACTCCGAGGCTCGCAGCGTCGGTCCTAGGCCATGGCGAACCCACCACGCGCCAAGCATTCTCCACAACAGGGACGTTTCATGAATCGACCCAAACAGATCAGCCGCGATCGCGAGCAGTCGCTCCCTATTCTCCAAAAAGCCCCGTCGGGCATTCCCGGTTTCGACGAGATCACGCACGGTGGCTTGCCTTTTGGGCGAACCAGCTTGGTTTGTGGTGCCGCGGGAGCCGGGAAAACGCTGTTTGGCATGCAGTTTCTGGTGCGGGGCATCGTGGATTATGACGATCCGGGGGTATTTATCGCTTTTGAGGAAACCGAGGAGGATCTCACCCAGAATGTCGCTTCACTCGGTTTTGATCTTCAGGAGCTGGTCGCCTCGGGCAAGCTCGCACTGGATCATATTCGCGTCGAACGCAGCGAGATCGAAGAGAGCGGGGAATACAACCTGGACGGCCTTTTTCTGCGCCTGGAGATGGCGATTCAATCGGTGGGAGCAAAGCGGGTAGTGATCGACACGCTGGAGACACTTTTTGGTGGTTTGCGTGATTACGCGATTTTGCGCTCGGAACTGCGCCGACTTTTCCGTTGGCTCAAGGATAGGGGCGTTAGCGCTGTCATTACCGCGGAACGTGGCGAAGGTACGCTGACGCGACACGGGCTCGAGGAATACGTTTCGGATTGCGTCATTTTGTTGGATCACCGGGTTACCGATCAGATTTCCACCCGCCGGCTGCGGGTGGTGAAGTATCGGGGTACAACACACGGTACCAATGAATATCCCTTTCTAATTGATGAAGATGGGCTCACGGTGATGCCGATCACCACCGCCGGTCTAGAGCATCAGGTAAGCGACGAGCGAATCAGCACAGGCGTTGCGCGGCTGGACACGAAAATACTGGAAGCCGGGATTATCGCCACCCCGGCTCTAGTGCGGCGCAGCCCCGCGCCGGTTCTGCGCACTGTGGGTCGATTGACCGAAGAGCGCATCCGTCGGGGGCTCGGGCTCAATGGACAAACCTAAGCAGAGAGCACGGGAGGATCAACTGGTGCAGTCGCCCCTGTCCTTGCGGCGTCGGCTGACCGAGGCCGAGGATACCCTTGAGGCGATCCGTGGCGGCGAAGTAGATGCCGTTGTCGTTGAAGCTTCCTCGGGGCCGCAGATCTATACTCTTGAGAGTCCAGATCAGCCGTTTCGGGTGTTCATCGAGCAAATGCAGGAAGGCGCGCTAACTCTCAACGCCGACGGCACTATTATCTACTCAAACCGTTTTTTTGCCGACTTGGTAGAGCGTCCGCTCAAGCAGGTGCGCGGGCAGGCGATTCAGGATTTTGTTGCGGTGGGTGATCAGTCGCAGTTTCAATCATTGTTTGAGCTTGCTTCTCAAGGTGTCGTGCGCGGGGAATGTCGGTTGTGCTCCAGCAGTGGCGCGGACTTCCCGGTGCAACTTGCGTTCAATCCGCTGCCGCCTGAAGAGCTTCATATGAGTGGCGTGGTGGTGACTGACCTCACCGAGCGCGAGCGCGCAAAAAAACTGGAAGCCCAGCGACTGGCGGCTGAGGAAGCCAACGCGGCGCGAGACCAATTTCTTGCCGTGGTCAGCCATGAATTGCGGACACCGCTCAATGCGATACTTGGGTGGGCACAGCTTCTGCGCCGGCAAAATGAACTTTCCGCCGCGGCGGAGCGAGGCCTGGAGATTATTGAGCGCAGCGCCTGGTCGCAATCGCAGCTTATTGATGATCTTTCGGATGTTTCCAGAGTGCTTGCCGGAAAGCTTAGGCTCGATCTCCGAACGGTGGATCTGAACCGGATTATTGAGTTGGCAGTGGGTGGTATTCAACCCACAGCCGAGACCAAGCAAATTGCGCTGGAAGTGGATCTTGCCGAACCCAGCCTTAGGGTAAAAGGGGATGCCGATCGGCTTCAGCAGGTGATCGCCAATCTACTGTCCAACGCCGTGAAATTCACTCCCGAAAAAGGAAGGGTGGATATCAGCCTGGATAAAACGGAATCAGGTGCAGAGTTGACCATAAGGGACACTGGGATTGGCGTTCCAGCCGAGTTTCTCCCGAGACTGTTTGACCTCTATCAACAAATTGAGGGCAGCACCACGCGCCGGGCTGGAGGTTTGGGGTTGGGCTTGGCAATCGTCAAGCAGCTGACTGAACTGCATGGCGGTAAAGTCTGGGCGGAAAGTCAGGGCGCGGGCAAGGGAGCCACTTTTACGCTCCGGCTACCACTTATCGAGTCGAGCGCGGTTGGAGAGCGACAAACCGAAACCGCACCTCTCGTTCGTGGATCCGCGCTCGAGTCATTGCATCTATACTGGTAATAGAGGACGAAGCTATCACCCGTGACATGCTCACCCAGGCTCTTGAAGGCGCCCGGGCGAAGGTGACAGCGGTGGCAAGCGCGCCGGAGGCGCTGGAGGCTTTGCAGCGAGAGTCGGTTGACCTGCTGCTTAGCGACATAGCACTGCCGGGGATGGACGGCTACGAATTGATTCGTCGGATAAGGGAGGCGGGACACTCAGCACGGGAACTGCCGGCGATCGCCCTGACTGCATTTGCGGGGCGCGAGGATCGGCGCCGAGCACTGCTTGCCGGGTACCAGATACACCTTTCGAAACCGGTGGATCAGAATGAACTGTTTGTCGCCATTGCCAGCCTCGCCGGTCATTAATTATTTGCCTATGCAGAAGCTGGAAAAGATTTTGCCGAGCAACTCATCCGGTGAAACCTGGCCGGTGATTTCTCCCAAGGCTTGTTGGCTGCGGCGCAGGTCCTCCGCCATAAGCTCGCCGGCACCCGCTTGCAGTTGTACCTCCGCTTGGTTCAAGTGGTGTTGAGCTCGCCGGAGGGCGTCCAGGTGGCGCCTTCGCGCTGTGAAACTGCCTTCGCCGGCGCCCGTGTATCCGGCAACGGCCTTAAGATGTTCCCGCAGCAGATCCAAGCCCTCGCCGTTCGTGGCCGACAAATAGATAGTGGTGCAGTCGGTAACTTCCGAGCGCGACTGTTGCTGGCGCAAATCAATTTTGTTGGCGATGAGGGTTAGCTTGTCGCGCTCGGGCATGTCCCCGACAAACTCCGGCCAGACTTTTTTCAGGGCCAAATCGTTTTCGCGGCTGTAATCCACCACCAGCAGTATTCGATCCGCCTGGGCGAACTCTGCCTGCGCGCGCTCGATGCCGATGCGCTCTACTTCGTCTGGATTGGCGCGCAGGCCAGCGGTATCAACCAGGTGTAGCGGCATTCCGTCGATATGAATGTGTTCGCGTAAAATGTCGCGGGTTGTGCCTTCAATGTCGGTAACGATAGCGGTAGCTTTTTCCGTCAGGGCATTTAACAGACTGGACTTGCCCGCGTTGGGCCGGCCGGCAATTACCACGCGGATACCATCGCGAACCAGCACGCCCTGGTGGGATTGCTGCAAAAGCATATCAAGCTGTTCGCGCACACCTTGCAACTGCCCGGCAATGTTGCCGTCCGAGAGAAAATCGATTTCCTCTTCCGGGAAATCAATTGCGGCTTCCACGTAAATGCGCAGTTGGGTCAGTGATTCGACAAGGGTACGAATGCGTTCGGAAAACCGGCCTTGCAGCGAATGGACTGCATTGCGCGCGCCCTGCTGGGAACTGGCATCAATTAGATCGGCTATCGCTTCGGCCTGGGCCAGGTCCATTTTGTCATTGAGAAACGCGCGTTGTGAAAACTCGCCGGGCTGGGCAATGCGCGCACCGTGATGCACAGCCGCTTGCAGTATGCTGTCCAACACTACTGGTCCCCCGTGCCCTTGGAGCTCAACACAGTCCTCGCCGGTGAATGAATGGGGTGCGGTGAAATAGAGGGCTATCCCCTCGTCCAGCAACTGGCCTTCGGCATCGTGGAAAGGACAAAAATGGGCATGGCGGGGGCGGAGCTGTCGGCCGGTAATTGCTTCACCAATCAACTGTGCTTTTGGACCGGACAAGCGAACAATGCCGATGCCCCCTCGGCCGGGGGCGGTGGCAATGGCTGCAATAGTGGCTTGGTCCATGGCTATCGATTATTCGAACGGCGGTTGCTCGCCGTTAGGCCTAGGCTTTGCTTTCACCGCGTTCGATCTGGCGGGTAATGTAGTATTGCTGGGCAATGGACAGGATGCCGTTTACCACCCAGTAAAGCACAAGACCAGCGGGAAAGAACACGAACATGATGCCGAAAATAAAGGGCATCATCTGCATGATTTTCTGTTGGGTTGGGTCCTGGGCCGGCGGATTCAACTTCATTTGGAACCAGAAGGTCAGGGCGTAGACGATCGGCAATATTAAGAAAGGATCCTTGACCGAGAGATCGTTAATCCACAAAAACGATGCGTGGCGCAATTCGACGCTCTCCATCAACACCCAATAGAGGGCAATGAATACCGGCATCTGCAAAAGCATGGGCAGACAGCCCTTCATCGGATTGATCTTTTCCTTTTTGTAGAGCTTGATCATCTCCTCGGAAAATTTTTGCCGGTTATCCCCGTAGCGTTCCTTGAGTTCGGTCATCCGGGGTGCGAACTTGCGCATTTTCGCCATGGAGCGAAAGCCGGCCGCCGACAGGTGGAAAAACGCCGCTTTTACACAGACAACCAGCAGAATAATTGAAATAGCCCAGGAGCTGACGAAGCCATGTATCCAGCTCAGAAAATAAAACAGGGGCAGGCAGATAAACCAAAGCGGACCATAGTCGATGGTTCGCTCCAGGTGGGGTGCGATTTCCTCCAAACGGTAGATATCCTTGGGCCCCGCATAAAAGCTGGCGGAGATAACCTGCTCTTCACCGGGTTGCACCCGGGTCATGGGCGAGCGAAAGCCGAGCAAGTAGGTATCCGGGAGAGAGGACGGCCGAAAATAATAAAAGTGCGTGGCTTCCGGATCCGGAATCCAGGCGCTGATGAAGTAGTGCTGGACCATTGCCAGCCAACCGCCGGTTTTGCGCATTTCACAACCGTCGCCGGGGAGCTTGCATTTGCCTTCTTCAACATCTTCGAAATCAAATTTGCGATAACGATCCTCGTCGGTGGTGGTGGCCGGGCCCAGGAAACTGCGCATGCCGAGGCCACCACCGGAGGTTGCAGGATCGTGGTCGTCGCGTTTGATTTGGCCGTAGAGTTGGGCGCTCCATACCTCATTGCTTTGGTTGTCGATCAGGTAGTTGACACCAATCAGGTTACTGTCCCGCTGAAAAACAAACCGCTTGATAATAGAAACGCCATTTTCCTGTTGGAGGGTGAGGTCGATTTGCAAGGAGTCGGCGCGGTCCGCCAGGCGATATTCGGTTTGGTCCACGGAAAAGACTGGGCGCCTGCCATTCTGAACCGTACCGTTTTTCCCAATCAACCCGCTTTCGGCGATATACAGGATCGACTCGTTACGGTTGAGCATTACCAGGGGTTCGGGGCTGTCGAGTTCGGCCGCGTGTTGTGGCAGAGCGACCTTGACGATGTCGCCGCCATGGGTGTCGATTATGACTTCGAGACGGTCGGTGTGAACGGTGACGAGCTGCGCTCGACGCGACGCGGTCAGCTCCTCGCCGGGGGAGGTAACGTCGGCGTCCTCGGGCTCGGGAATGTCGCTGGCGGTTTCGCTACTCGTCGCCGGTGTATCGCCATCCATGACCGCCCCTGGACGTTCGCGCCCGTCGGAAGATAGCGTGGTTCGGGTTTCTACTTTGGGGCGTCGTTGTTCCTGGAACTCGCCCCACTCGACGACCAGCATAATGGCTATAGCCGCCATACCAATCAATAAACCTGTTCGTAGCCAATCGGTCATGTTGGGTCTGTCACTTTATGTTTTCAGAAAATGAATGCTGCTCGCGGCCCTCTGTCCCCGGTACCCAGTCGATGCCGCCGGGATGGAAGGGATGGCATTTGAGTAGGCGCTTCAAAGTTAACCAGCTTCCCCTAACCACGCCGTGTTTCGCCACCGCTTCTTCCCCGTAATGTGAGCAGGATGGATAAAAGCGGCAACAATCGCCCAATAAGGGGCTGATCAGGTAGCGGTAACCGCGTATCAAGCGAATGGCTAATCGGCGCATGGCGAAGGATCTCGGGAAGTCTGCCGGCACAGTCGCGCCCATTGTTTGTCGAGCAGGGAATTCAGTTCCCGATCACTCAACTGGTCCAGGCGGCTGCGGGCCAGCACTATAGCATCGATATTTGGCAGATTGTGTTGTTTCAGCCGGAAGCTCTCGCGGATATGGCGTTTGAGGCGGTTGCGCTGCGCGGCAAGGCGGACGTTTTTTTTCCCGATGACCAAACCCAGGCGGGGGCGCTGCAGGTTGTTGGGTGCCGCCAGTATGAGAAGGTGGCTGTGGGATATTTTAAATTTGGCTTGTTGAAACACCCGCTGAAAATCCCGGCCTACGAGTAGGCGCGATGACTTACGGAAGGCAAAATCTCTCACGCCGGGTGTGCAAGCATCTCCCGGAAGTTTATGCGGAAAGACGCTTGCGGCCTTTAGCGCGGCGGCGGGCCAGGATCTTGCGACCGCCCTTGGTGGCCATACGCGCCCGGAAACCGTGGGTGCGCTTGCGCTTCAGCACGCTGGGTTGAAACGTTCTTTTCATGGGGTTTGCCTGCTTATATATGGTTCGTGATGTTTAGCGCCTGGAGCAGCGGAATCGCACCTTGAGAGTGCCTGAAAAAGCCGCGGGATTGTAAAGAATCGACCGACCGAAATCAACGACTAGTGGCGGGTCAGAGCCGCGGGACAGACCTATTTGGGCAGCGGCGATAGCGCAAAATTGCAGCATATTATCGTATTTAGCTGGATATGGGGCTGTATACGCACTGGATACACACAAGATATCCACAGGGATAGTATAAAAAATGATCGCCCAACGGGTGTTTATCTGTGGGTAAATATTTGATCCGCATAGAAGCTAAGCTACTGAAATTCAAGCTAAAAACAAAATTTTAATTTATGGAAATTTATCGTTATTCGGTGTGGATAAGATGCGACAAGGAGGTTAAACTGAGTGCCTCTCGGGACGTTTTTCGCGGCGGTCCGCCGAGGCGACAATTCAGTTTCTGCGGATATGTCTACGGAAGACCGTGAGCCGGCCAGCGCCGCGGCCGGGGAGACAAGGTTCGCGCTGCCCCTGTCGGCAGGGGTCTGTAACAGAACCGATAATAACGAGACATTGGTGGTACTGGTCGAGTACTGACGAATTCAACGCTAGGGAGCCTCTGAATAATACCAATACGTCTCTGGCTTACAGGCCGGTTCGCAATCAAGGCGCGCTTTTGAAGGCGTAGTGGGG
>JBBDIU010000088.1:0-22057 GCA_040880205.1 Cellvibrionaceae bacterium | reverse complement strand
CCAAAACGGTCCTAATCGGCATGGCGGTGGTGGCGGGGGTGCTGGTGGCGTGATGACCGGAACCCTTGGTGTTTCCCAGCAAACTTATCAGGTCACCATTGGAACGGGCGGTGTGGGAGGTATTTCCGGAACCGGCGCTGACGGTCGGGATTCGAGATTTGCCGCCGTAACGGCACTTGGCGGCGGCGGCGGCGGCTTGGCCGGGAGTGATGGACGGGAAGGTGCCTCCGGTGGGGGCGGCGGGGAGGATGGCAGCGGTGGCAATGGCAGCCAAGGCAACGATGGTGGCGATGGCGAGGACGGTGGCCCACGGAGGAGTGGTGGTGGCGGCGGCGGTGCGGTTGGCGCGGGAGCCAATGGGTCCGGTACAAACGGCGGGGCGGGCGGCGCGGGCTTGCCCTCCAATATATCAGGTTCTTCGGTTACCTATGCCCAGGGTGGCAGCGGCGGTGATGGCGATGAATCAAATAACGGCGCCGATGGCGCAAATGGTACCGGCAACGGTGGCAATGGCGGTAGCAGTAATAATGGCGACGGTGGCGCGGGTGGCGCGGGCATCGTCATTATACGGTATGTGGATCCGGCGGCGCCGGTGGCTGAATACCGGATGGATGAGGAGGAATGGAATAGCTCTGGCGGAGAAGTGCTCGACTCTACCGGTAACGGCGGAGACGGTACCGCGCAAGGTGGCGCGACAACCAATGACGCAAGCCCGGCGCTTCCAGGTAACCCGGGCACATGTCGTTACGGGGAGTTTGACGGTGTTGACGATTATGTGGAGGTGGCTGGCCTTTCCAACACCTTGAATGCGACAGCCAGCCTCGCTTTCTGGATACGCACCACTCAAACGGGCAACAATACCGCCTGGCAGGCGCCCGGAGTTACCGGTGTGGAAGAAGGAGGTGGTGCCGACGATATTTTCTGGGGCTGGCTGGATGGTGGGGGTCGCATTGGGGTTTCCGTGGCAAACGATTTTTCCACCAAATCAACCGTGGCGATTAACAACGGCAATTGGCGTCACGTGGTGCTTACCCGTGATCACCTTGCGGGCACCTATAAAATTTATATCGATGGCAATTTGGATATCAGCGGCAGCATCGCGGCGGGTATTATCGGCAACGGCTATTCCAGCATTGGCCGGATTGAAGACACCGGCGGTACACCTGAATACTTTGCCGGGCAATTGGACGAGGTGCGGATATATGACGGCGTTCTCACCGATGCCGACGTTCAGGCGGTGATGGAGGAAACGCACCCTTGTGCCGCTGAACTTTGTCCCGCTGGTACGCCGCAGCCTGGTTTGATCGGAAATTACTACAATGGCATGACCCTGTCTGGCGGTGTTGTGGGTACACGAGTTGATGGTCCTATCGACTTCGATTGGGGGGATGGCGATCCGGGTGTCGCCGGTATTGGCGCGGACCAGTTTTCCGTCGAGTGGACCGGGTCCGTCCGTGTAACGGAAACGGGCCAATATTTATTCCAAACCGAATCGGATGATGGCGTACGTCTGACAGTCAATGACCAGCTCATTATCAATAATTGGACCGACCACGCCTCAACAGTTGACACTAGTGGCGCCGTGAATCTTGTGGCGGGGCAGGCGTATCCGATAAGACTTGAGTTCTACGAAAACGGTGGCCAGGCGGAAATCCGTTTGCGCTGGCAAACGCCTGCCAGCGGCTCTTTTGTACCCGTTCCGGCGGGGCCTGATCCTTTGGGAGCAGGGCTCTACTCCTGCGTCGTCAGCACTGTCAGTTACTACGGCATTGCGCACAGCGGCAGCGGGATTACCTGCGAGGCCGAGCCGATTACAATTACCGCCTACGATGCTGGCGATAATCCGGTGGCGCCGCCCGACGGCACCCAGATCGTACTGGATACGCTTCCCGCTTCGGGTACCTGGTCGGGCGGAGCCAGCTATGAATTTACCGGCACGGAAAATTCAACCACCAAGTACTTGCGCCAGACGACGCCGGCAACGCTGAACATCAATATTACCGATGGCGCAACCACAGAGATTGGTACCGCCGACCCGGATATTACCTTCACCGATGTCGGTGTTCGATTTTACGGAGACACTGCATTGATCCCCCTGCCCAACCAGGTGGCGGGCACGCTGGATGCCAATCCGGTTTTGCGGGTGGTGGAAACCAGTACCGATACCGGCGCTTGTGTAGCGCGGCTGGGTAGCACCAGCCGGGATGTAGGCTTGGCTTACGAATGCCGCAATCCAAATACCTGCAGCGGTGGACAAACACTTTCGCTGAACGCAACCGGTGTGCAGGCAAACGACGCGGGCGCGCCCATTGGCTACACCAATGTCAACCTGGCTTTTGATGCCCAGGGCTTTGCTGCCATACCTTTTTCATTTAGCGATGTCGGTGCCTTGCGCCTGCACGCACAGTTGGACCTGCCGGCCGAAGCGGATGATCCCGCCATCACCGTTGCCGGCAGTAGTAGCGAATTTGTCGTCGTGCCCTATACCTTCGTAATAACAACCGTGGAAACACCGGGCGGGGTTGCCAATCCAGGTACACAGGCCGGCGGCTCCGGCTTCGTGGCGGCGGGGGACCCATTCCGCGTTCTGGTAGAGGCGCGCAATCAGCAGGGCAATATAACGCCGAACTACGGCAATGAAACCGAAACGGCGACGGAAAGCGTAAGCTTGGGTTTTGATAGTTTGGTGTTTCCACTAGGTGGCGACGACGGGGCATTGGGCAACATCGCCGCGTTTACTCCCACCGGAACAGCCGGCGAGTTCGAGAACAGCAATGTGACTTGGACTGAAGTGGGAACGCTCAGGGTTTCCGCCAGCGTGGCCGACGGCGACTATTTGGGAACCGGCGATGTTGTCGGCGTGCCCAGTGGTGATATTGGCCGTTTCTATCCGGCGGATTTCGGATTGGCTTCGAGCCCTGTCGAGAACGCCTGTGTGCCGGATCCGCCGTCGACGCCGTTTAGTTACATGGACCAACCCATAACCGTGAACTACACAGTGGAGGCCCGCAATCGCGGCGGAGCCATTGTGCGTAACTATGATGAAGGCTTGACTGATCCTTACCTGGTGGCTGATACCACTTTGCACGCGGAAGCTGACAACGACGGCACGGATTTGGCCGCGCGTTTAATTGTGACGCCGGGAAGTTGGATCAGTGGCGAATTTGTTGTGGCCGACAGCGGCGCCAATTTTGCGCGCGATGACGCACCTGATGGGCCCTTCGCCAATGTAGCCCTGGGTGTTCGCGTGGAAGATTTGGACAGTGCCGATTTTTCAACCCTCGATTTTAAACCGGGCGACAGCAACAACTGTGTGGCCGACGGCGATTGCGACAGCAAACTGTTGGCGGGTATGCTGGAAGCGCGCTTCGGGCGCCTGTATGCGCAGGATGTTCATGGCCCCGAATCGTCGCCGATTCCAATGATCTGGCAAACGGAATATTGGAATGGTTCGCGGTTTGTCATCAACGAAGATGACGACTGCAGTGAATTACCGCTGTCCGCCGTGATTTTCACGGGTTCGACTGCAGTGGTGGATGCAGCCAACGACACTATTGATGTAACACGCAGTGGCCTTACCTCCACCTTTGACTTTTCCGACCCGAATCCGATGGGGGTGGGCGACTGTCTCTCACCGACAGATATTGGATTTTGCGCCGGCAGAGCGGGAGTGACTTACGGTCCGCCGGGCGGTGTGGTTGACTATCCAATCAGTATCGATTTGACGGCTCTCGGTTGGTTACAGGGTGATTGGAACCAGGACGGTGATTACGACGACGTCGACCACCCACCGATAACGGTTTATTTTCAACATTATCGCGGTCACGATCGAGTAATCTTTTGGCGCGAAGTTCTGCAATAACACGGACGAGTATGGAGTTTGACAAGATGAAGCGCCGCTACCGGGACCACAGCCACAGCCCGGAAGCCATTCGCGAGCGCCTGGCCGCCGGCCCGCGCCAGGTCTACGTCAAGGATTTTGTCTACGGCGCAATTGATGGCGCGGTAACCACCTTTGCGGTGGTCTCCGGCGTGGCCGGTGCCGGCATGTCCAGTTCCATTATCATTATTCTCGGTTTGGCCAATATTGTTGCCGACGGGTTTAGTATGGCCGTCAGCAATTACCTCGGCACCAAGGCGGATAACCAACACCTGGAAAACCAGCGCAAGGAAGAGCTGGCGGAAATTGACTCGCACCCCGAAGGCGAACGGGAAGAAATTCGGCAGATCTATGCCGGCAAGGGTTTTTCCGGTGAGCAGTTGGAACAGGTCGTGGAGGTGATTACCGCCGACCGCGCGCAATGGGTGGATACCATGTTGCAAGAGGAGCACGGTCTCAGTTTGGAGCCGCGCCGGGCAGGGATGGCCGGGTTGGCAACCTTTGCAGCTTTTGCCATTATTGGCATTTTGCCGCTGATGCCGTTTCTCATTAATTGGTGGTTGCCGGGTGCAATCGCCAGTCCTTTCCTTGTCAGTACCGTGGCAACCATGCTCGCGTTTTTTCTGGTTGGCGCGCTCAAGGGCCAGTTTGTCAATGTCAGCGGCTACCGTTCGGGTTTGGAAACCTTTTTAGTCGGCGGTACGGCCGCCCTGCTTGCCTACGGCGTTGGTGCCTTGTTGGGCGAAGTGATCCAGGTATAATGGCGACAAGTGTGTGTGCGTCTCATGATATATTCGTAGTACACATTAGTTTTGTGAATCTTGCCGTTATTTTTTTGGAGTCGGTTTTGACAAACCGAACTCCGTCGGCTAGACCCTTTTATGGACCGCAATGATTGGAATGCCATCTTATGGGCGATACCGGAACTATTTCGCCAAACAGCATTCTCGAATGTGGTAGTGTCTGAGGTAGAAGGGATAGGGAATATCCGGCGGACATCGAACCGAAAACTAACAAACAACGGTTAGAGTCGATAAATGATAATTCCTTACGAACGACTGGCGCCTGAAACGCTGGAGTCCCTGATCGAATCCTTTGTGATGCGCGAAGGGACCGATTACGGCCTGAATGAAATCACCCTCGAGCGCAAGGTCGACCAGGTGCGCCGGCAAATCGTCCAGGATGAGGTGCTTATCGTCTTCGACAGCAAAACCGAATCCATTAATCTGATGCCTCGCCGCGAGGTTGATGTACCCTGGAAACTGGAAGCCTGAGATTCAGGGAACAGGGAACAGGGAACAGGGAACATCACTCTCCCCGACTCCCGACTCCCGACTCCCCATCACCACCCACTTCCCACTTCCCCCCATATGGGCGACAATTTGCGCCCATGACTTACCAAGCCGCCAAAACCCTCGACACCAGCGGGCTGCTTTGCCCCGAGCCGCTCATGCTTTTGCACAATGCCGTGCGCGACGTTGGGAGCGGCGAGATTATTGAAGTGATTGCCACCGACCCCTCAACCACCCGCGATATCCCGAAATTTTGCACCTTCCTTGGTCACGAGCTCCTGTCCCAGGATCAGCGGGACGACAAGTATTATTACTATATTGCCAAAGCCTAAAGCGTAAGGAAGGAGTTCGCGATGGAGAGGCAAGCGGGCCGGGGATGCCGGGCAACTCAAAGCTGCCCGGACTGAGGGGCAAACAGCGCAAAGAGGACTGGGCCGTACTCTTCAGGCATTCAGTAGGAGTCTTCCACCAGCATGGAAATGGCCGCCAGGGCTTCCGGGTCTTCGGCTTTCAGGCGGTTGGCAATATGGTGCTGGAAGTAGTAACGGAACTCTTTCCGTGACTGAACAGGGTATAAGCAGTCATCGCCAGGCAAGACCGGGGTGCTCTTGACCTGGGATTCATCCGCCGCCAGGCCGCAGAGGGTGCCGTCGTGATGGAGCCGCCAACTGACCACCTCGGTGAGTGCCAGGCTGCGGAAGCCGTTATCGGAAAATACCGCGTGGGTGCCGATGGTATCGGGTATTTCCTGGACAATGTCGGACTCGTCCTCGCAGACCAATTCGTAGTAATCGGCCGCGGTTTCCAACTCGACAATTTTATGAATGGGGGGTTCGTAAAAGACCTCATCAATACCAGGGTCAAAATAGCCCTCCCACTTGCCGTTCAGCGGGTCACAAATGTCGGTGCAAGCCACGATATCGTCCAGCCAGGGCACCAGACCCACGACGTCGCCATCGGCGCGCAGGCCCCAACAGAGGATTTTCAGGCTAAATAGCTTTTCAGGATTGGCCTCGTTGGAGTAGAGCATTTCCAGGCCATCAAGTTCGGGAGCCAGTCGTATGAAGCGGGTGTCCGCGAGGGAGGAGTAGGGTTTTCCCGTAAAGAGATCGACGACATTGTCCGTGTTGTCGCCATTGGTTGAGGTCTTCATAATACCACCTCCTTAAAGGCTCTGGAGAAATGCTGCTGGGGTTCAGAGCATGATGGATGCCGGCGACCATCACTACATAAGGTATATGCTGGGACTAAAAAGCACAACTTTTTGTTAGTGATTTTTGCGCCTTCAAGCGCCCCCGATTCGCCGGAATCCGCCGTGGCGCGGGCGATTGGCGGTTATCACCCGAAGGGTCTGATTGCCTTGATGGCCTTCGTGGACAGCCCCGGAAAAAGTCTGGCCATTGGACAACGGTGACCACGAACTTCTCAGCCCAGCCGATACAAAATTTTGGTCTTTTTGTGGGTCGGCCCACAGGAGATCCGAGCAGGTGGAATTTGACATCGTGACATTCAGTAGCAGCGCAGTTTCATTTTGCAGCGCCGACTCCGGTGCTATAGCAGCAAACCGAAGGCCCGGACACCGGGCGAAGGTGTTGGTCGAGTTGTTTGATCGAGTATTTGGCCAGTCTTATAACACGCGTCTGCAAAGTGGGGGAGAAGAGCCGCTCTACAGCCCCGCTCCTAAAGCGACAGGGTGGCATTGCATTACCTTCACTCGCGATTATTACGCCAGCGCCTTGCACGAAGTGGCCCACTGGTGCATTGCCGGCCCAGAGCGGCGCCAGTGCCTGGATTATGGCTACTGGTATGCACCGGACGGCCGCGACCGGGCTCGGCAACGCGCGTTTGAGCAGGCGGAGGTTAAGCCCCAGGCCCTGGAGTGGGTTTTCTCCCGCGCGGCCCGTTTCGGTTTTCGGCTCAGTGCCGACAACCTGGATGCCCAAGAAGGCGTGAGTGCGAGTTTCAAGCGTGCGGTTTGGCTGCAAGCACGGGATTACTGTGTCAATGGCCTGCCGCGCCGCGCCGACGCATTCGCCTCGGCGCTGGCCGGCACCTACGGCGCGGTGGATTTTCTGGATGCGGGGACCTACCGCCTGGAGAGTCTTTAAATGGCTGGCCAGATACCGGCTCCGACTGCCAACGGGGCGAAGCCCTGTTTATTAATCGACGCGTCGATTTACATATTTCAATACTATTTTTCCCTACCGGATAATTGGTACAGCGAAGAAGGCTATCCCACCGCTGCCGTATACGGCTACACCACATTTTTGTTGCGCCTGCTTGAAGAACAGCGGCCACGCCAGGTCGCGGCATGCTTTGACGAAAGCCTTGGCAGTTGTTTTCGAAATGGGATTTATCCCGACTACAAGTCGAGCCGGGCCTATCCGGATGAGGCCTTGGCTTATCAATTGACGGCCTGCCGCGAAGTGACCGAAATGCTGGGTATCGCTTGCTTCGCCAGTAAGGATTACGAAGCGGACGACCTGCTTGGCAGCTTGTGCAAACAACTTCGGCGCGGCAAGGCGCCTGTCGCCATTCTGACCCGGGACAAGGATCTCGGACAGTTACTGCAACGCGAACAGGATTACCTGTGGGATTACGCCAAGAACGAACGGTACTACGCGGGATGCATTAACAAAAAATTCGGCGTCCTGCCCGCGCAGTTGGTCGATTACCTGGCTCTGGTGGGCGACAGCATTGATGACATTCCGGGCGTGCCGGGCCTCGGGCCGAAAACCGCTCGGGCACTGTTGCACGCTCATGCGGGCATTGACGAAATTTTTCGGCGCCTGGATGAACTTCATTTGCTACCCATTCGCGGCGCCAAGAATTTGCGCGATAAATTAATCGCGCACCGCGATCAAATTCTGATTGCGCAACAGCTAGCAAAAATCGTGGACACCATTCCGCTCGCCAGTCGTTCCGCAGATCTGAACTGGAGCGCCACGCGGGTGGATGCATGCACGGTTACTGAATTTTGCGAGCGCATGGGTTTCGCGCGTCTGCGCGCCCGCTTCGCAAAAGTTCTGGGATGGAACGGGACGCTTGTCACCGGCGCAGGCAACGATATATGAAAATTGTGGCCGACGAAAATATTCCCCTCATTCACGAATTCTTCGATTCCCTGGGCGAGGTAATTGCTGTCGCGCCCCGCGAACTGAGCCGTGCGCACACAGTGGATGCCGACATCCTGGCGGTGCGCTCCACTGTGCCCATCGGTCGCACGCTGCTGGAAGGGACCGCGGTAAAGTACGTCGGAACCTGTACGGCTGGCGTTGATCACCTGGACAGCAAGGCTCTGGAGGAAATGGGTATTCAGTGGAGCGGAGCGCCCGGTTGCAACGCCAATGCCGTGGTCGACTATGTTTTTAGCACGTTTGCTGCTCTTGAACTTGATTTTTTGCGCTGCACCGTGGGCATTATCGGCTGCGGACACGTGGGAGGCGCGCTTTATCGGCGATTAACGCAACTGGGGGTGAGCTGTCGATGCTACGATCCCTTGTTAAAAACCGAGCAGTTAACCGCCGCGCAACAAGCGGACCTCACCAATCTCGAGGCTGTTTTGCAAGCAGACATCGTCTGTATACACGCCCCTCTGACCAAAACCGGCCCGCACTCCAGCTATCACCTCCTCGGCGCCGAACAACTGGCCCAACTAAAACCTGGTGCAACTCTGATCAGTGCCGGGCGAGGCGGGGTCATCGACAACGCCGCTTTGCGGCGCGGTTTGGAGCAGCGCGACGATCTGCGCGTGGTGTTGGATGTTTGGGAATCGGAACCCGATATTGATACGGCCTTGCATGAGCGCGTGACTCTTGGCACCCCACACATCGCGGGCCACAGCTATGACGGCAAGGCCAAAGGAACCGAAATCATTTACCAAAACGTCTGCGAATTTCTACAACGACCTGCAACAAAAACCTTCGCCCAACTGGATAGCTTCGCGCCGAACCACTTAATTCGTTTGACACATACCGATCCCTTGGAGGCGATGCGCGAAGCGATTCTTTCGGTTTACGACGTACGCCTCGATCATCAACGGTTAAAACAGGCTTTGCAGCACAAACCCGACACCCGCGTAGCGTTCGACAAACTTCGTAAAAACTATCCGATGCGCAGAGAGTTCTCAAACTATCGAATCGAACTTCCGCAATTTAACGAACAGGTTACTACCCAACTTAGGGCAATCGGCTTTCAAGCAGTGGATGCACAAGGAAAAGATAGAGAAACGTGCTAGAAGCGGGTCGCCCGCGCCGGAGGGAGGCTTCTTCAAGAAACGCTGTGAATACTTCCCTGTACGCTCTGCGTCGGCATCCTGCCTCCGACGTTCTTGAAGAAGCCTCCCTCCGGCGCAGGCTTCGTGCTATCTTCTGAAATTCGCGTTATTTTTT
Organism: Cellvibrionaceae bacterium; assembly: GCA_040880205.1. Lineage (GTDB taxonomy): Bacteria > Pseudomonadota > Gammaproteobacteria > Pseudomonadales > Cellvibrionaceae > WACF01. Next base: position 12,494 of record JBBDIU010000088.1, on the reverse strand, counting down.
ATACAGGGAAAACCCAAAACACAAAATATTTTTGGCTTCCAGCTTGCAAAAATCTGAGAGAGCATCATACTGTCTCACGTCTCACGTCTCACGTCTCACGTCTCACGTCTCACGTCTCACGTCTCACGTCACTGCCTGTATCTTTCCAAAAACTCCCCAAACTTCTCCACCGCTGGTCCCAGTTCATCAGTTCGCGGCAGAAATACAATGCGAAAGTGATCCGGTTCCGGCCAGTTAAAACCAGTGCCTTGCACTAGCAGAATCCGCTCCTGAACCAGAAAGTCGGCGACCATCTTCTCGTCGTTTTTTATTTTGTGAATGCTGAGATCCAATTTGGGAAACAAATACAGTGCGCCCTTGGGCGTTACGCAGGAAACGCCAGGGATGTCGCGAATCTTGTCCAAGGCGACTTTGCGCTGCTCGTACAGGCGCCCGCCCGGCAAAATCAGTTCATTAATACTCTGGTAACCGCCGAGCGCGGTTTGCACCGCAAACATGGCCGGCGCGTTGGCGCACAAGCGCATGGAAGCCAGCATGTCCAGGCCTTCAATGTAACCCTTGGCGTGCTGTTTGGCGCCGCTGATAATCATCCAACCAGAGCGGAAGCCGGCCAGGCGGTAGGATTTTGACAGGCCGTTAAACGTCACGCATAGAATGTCCTGAGCCAGGCGCGCCAGCGGTACAAACTCCGCGCCGTCGTAGAGAATCTTGCTGTAGATTTCATCGGCATAAAGGATCAAGTCGTGGCGCCGCGCCAACTCGACAATCTGCTCCAACACGTCCTTATTGTATACCGCCCCGGTGGGATTGTTGGGATTGATCACCACGATGCCGCGGGTCTTGTCGGTGATCTTGCTCGCCATGTCGTCCAGATCGGGGAACCAATCGGAGCTTTCATCGCAACGGTAGTGAACCGCCTTGCCGCCGGACAGGGTTACCGCGGCCGTCCACAGGGGATAGTCCGGGGTGGGAATCAGCACTTCCTCGCCATTGTTGAGCAGGGCCTGCATGGCCATGACGATCAGTTCGCTGGCACCATTGCCCAGGTAGATGTCATCGATGTCCACGTGGGGGATGTCCAGGCGCTGGCATTCCTGCATAATCGCCTTGCGGGCGGCGAACAGGCCCTTGGAATGGGTGTAGGCCTGGGCTTCGCGCAGATTGTGAATGACGTCGGCAATAATCTCGTCCGGCGCGTCGAAACCGAAGGCGCCCGGATTGCCAATATTCAATTTGAGAATCCGGTGGCCTTCTTCCTCCAGGCGGTTGGCCTGTTCCAATACCGGCCCACGGATTTCGTAACAGACCTCGTTTAACTTGTGAGACTTCTCGATGTTGCGCATAATTTTTCACTTGATTGCTTGTCGTAGGGCGAATGGATGCCGAGATGGCCTTCCCTCATACCTTTTGGAAGTCTACAACAAGGTTGGAAGATCTGCAGGGGAGGGCGTCGTCGCAATCACAAACTGGAGTGGATTATGGCAGATAACAGGTTGAAAAACGACGCCTACTGGCGTGACAAACTGAGCCCGGAGGAATATCGCATTTGCCGAGAAAAGGGGACCGAGCCGGCCTTTAGCGGCGACTACTGGGACACTAAAACCCCCGGCTGTTATCGCTGCCGCTGTTGTGGCGAAGCACTGTTTTCCTCCGAAACCAAATACGATTCCGCTTCCGGCTGGCCCAGTTTTTACCAGCCGCTTGATAACCGCGCTATCGACGAGGAAACTGATAAAAGCCTGGGTATGACCCGCACCGAGGTTCATTGCAAAAAATGCGCAAGTCATCTGGGCCATGTGTTTCCCGACGGACCGGCACCGACTGGTCTGCGCTACTGCATCAACTCTGCCTCGCTGGAGCTCGAACCGAAGACAGGTAACAGGTAACAGGGAACAGGGAACAGGGAACAGTATTGAGCGGTAGCCAGGAACTAAGAAATGGGAAGCGGGAAATGGGGAACAGTCTTAGCCGGAACATCGCGAAGCCTCCGGCGAAAACACAAATAGGCTGGAGCGAGTGAGCGCCGAAGAGACACGGAACGAGCAAGATCCGCCTTGTGCGGATAGAATGGTTCCAATGGCGGTTTTCAACAATTCGCGTTCCGACAATCCCCGTTTCCAATAAAGGAGATTATTTTGGCTTCCGACACTCCCTGGACACTGTGGCTGGTGTACCTGCAAGTTTTTTTGGTGGCAATCATGCTACTGGCTCTGGTTGGCCACAAACTCGCCTGGTTGCCTTTTTCCGTGGCGTTCTATGGCTTTGGCCTGAGCGTGCTGCTGATTGTGTTGGTGGGAGTGGTGGCATTACTGGCGTTGCTGGTTTCTTTGGTCACCGGAAGCACGGCCTGGCGAGGGTTTGCCGCGGCGGCTTTGCTAATTGGCCTGATACCGCCCGCTCTAATCGTGACGCTGGTTGGGCCCGGCAACTTTTCCGTGCCGCCGATCCATGACATTTCCACGGACCTCGAAAATCCGCCCGAATTCATCGCCGCACACGCACACCGCAAGGCGGGTGAGAACTCGCTGACCCATGCCGGAGAGTCGCTGGCCAGGTCCCAGCAACAGGCCTATTCCGATATTCGACCGATTCTTACCATGCTTTCCCCGGAACTGGCGTTTGCCAGAAGCCTGGAAACCACTGAGGAACTGGGCTGGGTGTTATTGACCAGTGTTCAAGCCGAGGGACGTATTGAAGCTTACGACGAAACCACGTTTTTTGGTTTCAAGGACGACGTGGTGATACGTATTACTCCGGCTGAAAATGGTAGCCAGATTGATCTGCGCTCGGCCTCGCGGGTTGGACGGAGCGACTTGGGGGCAAACGCCGCGCGCATCCGCCGTTTTCGGCAGCACTTCCTCGAAAACGAGGGAGTGAAGTAGGGAGCTTAAAGATGTCCGGGTGAGCCTGCCAGGAAGATCAACGCTTTGCTTCACACCCTGTGCGAACACTCTTTCGTTTACCCTTAAGTGCTTGTTTTCCCTGCTTTTAGCGCATATCTGTGTGGAAGAGTAAAACAGTTGACAGGGGTAGGCGCTGTACTTAGAATGCGCTCCTCTTCTGGCGGCCCAGGCCGCTGGAATACTGGGTCCCCTTCGTCTAGAGGCCTAGGACACCGCCCTTTCACGGCGGTAACAGGGGTTCGACTCCCCTAGGGGACGCCACTTCTTCGACTGCCCAATGTTACGCAAAGGGCGGTGAAAAGTGACTTGTGGGCTTTCAAGCTTGTGGTATATTGCAGGCGTAACCCACCGGCCATACCTTCGAAAAAGCGGGAATAGCTCAGTTGGTAGAGCACAACCTTGCCAAGGTTGGGGTCGCGAGTTCGAGTCTCGTTTCCCGCTCCAGATTTTCTACCCTTCGTTAATCATCCACGTTGCGTTTCAGAGTCTCGCATCCAGACGGTGCCGTTGGGGAAACGAGACTACGTCTCGTTGGACTCGGACCATCCCTGGTCCTCGGGCCTGCGGCCCAGCTCCTTGCGTCGCTGCCCAAAATCGTTCCGGACGATTTTGTCCCGCTCCAAATTCCTTTTTATTAGGTCGGTACATGCATTCAGTTGTTGTGGTGGCAAATTAGCTATTATCTTTCGTCGGATTGTTGAATAATTGCTTGCACTACCAAACGCCGATGCCTTCCCACTTCCCAGCTTTTTCGACTAGCGATTAGCGACTAGAGACTAGCGACTGTTTTTTAAATACTAAAAAGCTTCGCCCGCACGGTCGTGCGGTAATCGTGGGGCGTTGCTGAAAAGGATTTCTTAAACAATGCGGAAAAGTGGCCCAGGTCCTGGTAGCCGACGCTGTAGGCGATTTCGCTGATGGAGAGGTTGCTGGTTTTTAGAAGGTCGCGGGCGGTGGCCATGCGGGTTTCCTGGAGGTAGCGTAGGGGGGGGTTTCCGGTGGCGAGTTTGAAGCGGCGATTGAGAGTGCGAACGCTCATGTCGAATTGCTCGGCAAGTTCGGCGAAGTTAATTTCCTTGGGGTAGTTGTCTTGTAACCACAGTTGCATTTGCAGAATTGTTTCGTCGCTGTGTTTGTCGCTGCTGCCTTCGAAGTAGCGCATGCTTTCATAGGCGCGGCGAATTTCGTGGGAAAAGTGTCGCTCGATGTGGTGCGCAATGCGTTTACCATATAAGCGCTGAATAAAATGCACGGTCAGGTCGGCCAGCGAATTGACGCTGGCGGCGCAATAGAGTTCGTTGGCCTGGGTGATGAAGTAGTCGCGCTTCAGGTGGACCTTGGGATAATCGTGCTCAAAGGGATCAAAGTAATGCCAGTGGGTGGTGGCCGGGCGATTATCGAGCAGACCGGCTTCGGCCATGAAGCAACAGCCCGTGCCGACCCCGGCAATAATGGCACCTGTCTGATAGGCCTGCCGCAACCAGGGGATGATGGCCGCGTGCTTGCTGACGATGGGTCGCGGATTGCGCCACAAGGCGGGGACGTAAATGATATCCGCTGGCTTTGCCTGCTTTAGGGTAAGGTCGGGCGCAATGGCGAATCCAGCGCGCGTGGCGATGCGTTTGCGGCTGATGCCCACCGTTGCAATATGCAGCTGATGCGACCGGGTTCGCTCGCCGTCGGCGGCGCTTTGCGCCGCTCGCAACATTTCCGCCGGCAAGGTCATGCTGGTGGCCAGCATGCCGTCGACCAGCAAGAACTGGATAGTATGGCTCTGTGGTCTCGGGAGTTCGCTCAAAAGGAAATAACTCAAGGCTTGGCACAATATGGCCAAAATACCACATTTAATTGCCAGAATGCCAGTTCGTCCTGCCGGGGTGTGGCAGTAGACTGCCGACTGAAGCCGGTACCTTACAACCCGCAACTCCGACAAGCCTTGTGTGAGAACCGTTGTGCAAGAGTCAGCCGGGACCGACAGGGCTGCCGGGATTTCTTCTTCTATTTATAGGCGAGCAAGCTGGGAGACCACGTCAAATGCGCTTACCCGTTATTACAGGTTTTGGCGGTTTTAATGCCGCGGGCCGAAGCTCCTTCCACCACGGCTATCGCCGTATGGTTCTGGAGAGTTTGCCCGGCAAGTTGGCCGATGAAACGGTGGTGGGCCTTGCCACGTTAATGGGTCTGGTTATCCACGAAAGCGGCCAGTACCGGGACTCGCAAGGGAAAACATTCTCCTTTGACCAAGTGGCGTCACTGTTTCGCGAGCCGGTGAATAGCGGCACCTTGATCCGGCGTATCGAGCCGCAATACTTCGACGTCAACGCCGCCCACTGGCAGAAAAGTATTCAATTACAAGGGGAAAGTGGTGGCCTGAGTTTTATAACCAGCCGCAAACAACTTCCCGAACCGCTCCCGCCGGGTTGGCGAGTCCAGGAATTGGCCGACGGTGGGGTAAAGGTTGAGCTTGCCGAGCCCTTGGACGTGAAAGTGGACTCATACCGGCAAATGCCGGTGCAAGTGGCCGGTCAGTTGCCGACGGGCTTCGACCCGAGCACATGTTACGAGTCGCGCTTCCATCCGCGCGGCCTGCAAATGGCATTGACCGGCGCCTCCGACGCCGTTCATTCCCTGGGTGTGGATTGGAAGACAATTGCCGACAGTGTGCGCCCCGACGAAGTCGGTGTGTACGCCGGCAGCGTACTTTGCCAGTTGGACGAATTCAGTTACGTGGGCTTGCTGCAGTCGCGCATGAAAGGAGGGCGGGTATCGTCCAAGCAACTCGCCATGGGCTTGAATACCATGCCGGGCGATTTCATTAATGCCTATGTGTTGGGTAGCGTCGGTGTTACCGGCAGCGCGGTGGGTGCCTGCGCAACTTTTCTCTACAGTTTGCGCCAGGGGGTTGAGGATATCCAAAGCGGCCGGCGCCGGGTGGTGTTGGTCGGAGCGGCGGAAGCGCCCATTTCACCCGAGGTGATCGATGGCTTTGATGCCATGAGCGCCTTGGCCACTGACGCCAACTTGCGCCGGCTGGATGGTACCGATGTGGTCGATCACCGGCGCGCCAGCCGTCCCTTTGGCCAGAACTGCGGTTTTGTGCTCGGCGAGTCCAGCCAGTTCGCGCTACTAATGGACGACGAGTTGGCCATGGAATTGGGAATGGATATTTATGCCGCAGTGCCCGATGTCTTTATTAATGCGGACGGGTACAAAAAATCCATTTCCGCCCCCGGGCCGGGAAATTACATTACTATGTCCAAGGCGGTCGCCAGCGCGCGCGCCATACTGGGCGAGAAGGTGATTCGCCAGCGCAGTTTTGTTCAAGCGCACGGTTCCAGTACTCCGCAAAACCGGGTTAGCGAATCCCAAATTCTCGGTCGGGTGGCGCAAACTTTTGGTATTGAACACTGGCCAGTCGGTGCGGTTAAAGCTTATCTGGGGCATTCGGTCGGTCCGGCGAGTGCGGATCAACTCATGGCGACACTGGGCGTTTATCGCTACGGAATTCTGCCCGGCATCAAAACCATCGACGGAGTGGCGGATGATGTCCGTGCCGAACGCCTGGGCATATCCAATTGCGATCAGAACCTCGGCGACAACCCGCCGGCAGTGGCTTTTCTCAACTCCAAGGGGTTTGGTGGCAACAATGCCACCGCAGCGGTATTGGCGCCTTCAGTGGTCGAACAAATGCTGCAAAAACGCTACGGCAAGCAGGCCTTTACCAGCTACCAAAAGCGGCGGGAAGGAACGCGCGAAACCGCACTCGCCTACGAAAGTCGTGCCCAGGGCGGCCAGTTGCAAACGATCTACCGCTTCGGGCTGGATATGATCGATGAAACTGCCATTAGTATGGATGCCAAAGCGTTGCACATGCCCGGTTTTGCGAAGCCCGTGTCACTGGATTTCGACAACCCCTACGACGATATGGTGTAAGACCTGTATTTTCCAGCGCGGTCTGCGTATATTGTCGGGTAGTTGTCAGTTATATTGCTGTTGGATATTAACCCGGGTTGAGCGGAGATTATGAATAGCGACGTTGGCGCCCGCATGTTGGTGTTGCGCAAACTCAATGGCTGGTCCCAACGGCAGTTGGCCAAACGGGCGGGTGTTCCCCACAGTGCTATTTCCATGATTGAACACGGCCAGGTCAGCCCTTCGGTCAATTCCCTGCAAAAAGTGCTGGATGGCGTCCCCATGTCGCTGGCGGATTTTTTTGCCCTGGACCTGGACGTACAGATTCGGGTTTTCTTTAATCGCGACGACATCAGCTCTACCGCCGACAACGGCATAACGCGCTCGGCTTTGCGCGCCAAGGGCGGCGATCAGGCCGTGTCCATTGTTCACGAACGCTATCCACCGGGTGCCGACACGGGTGAAGAACCTCTGATGCACCCAGGTGAGATGATCGGCTTTGTCAGTCTTGGGGCCATTGAAGTCACCATCGGTGGGGAAACGGACGTGTTGTGTGCCGGAGACGGTTTTTACTTTGAACGCCGTCGTCCACATCGCTTCCGTAACGTCAGCGACGCCATGGCGGAGATTGTTATTACGCTTGTCCCCCCACGGCCCAAGTTCAAGCCGTGACTCGTCGTTACTGACTGCGAGTTCGACGAAAATCCCGTCCACCCGAGCCATAAGCAGATAAACGCGTTATCATAGCGACTGCGCCATCCCGGACCTATGCGTTTCAAAACGCCTTTCTTTTTTTCACAGATCCGTAAAACGAGGCCAAACGATGATATTTGAAGGCAGCGCCATCACTGTCCAGTTGCTCGACGACGGAATTGCGGAGCTCAAGTTCGACTTGAAAAATGAATCGGTGAACAAGTTCAGCGCCGATGTCGTCGACGAGCTTGGGAAAGCCCTTACCGCAATCGAGAACGCAATAGAGAACGCAATAGAGAGCGCAACAACGAGCGGCAAGTCGATCAAAGGCGTCATTGCCACCAGCGCCAAGGATGTGTTCATCGTCGGTGCAGACATTACCCAGTTTGGCGATGTGTTTGAAGCGGGACCCGACGCCATTGCCAGCATGCTGCAAGAGAACAACCGCAACAACAACCGCCTGGAAGAACTACCCGTGCCCACGGTCGTTGCCATTAACGGTTACGCGCTGGGCGGCGGTCTGGAATTCGCGCTGGCCTGCGACTATCGGGTTGCCAGTAACAAGGCCAAGGTGGGCCTGCCCGAAACAAAATTGGGGCTGCTGCCGGGATGGGGCGGCACCGTTCGCCTGCCGCGTATCGCCGGAGTGGATACAGCGGTTACCTGGATTGCCAGTGGCAAGGATCAAAGCGCCGAGGGTGCGCTGAAAATGGGCGTCGTGGATGCCGTAGTTGAGCCGGACCAACTCCGGGCGGCGGCACTGCACACCGTGAAACAGTGTATTGCTGGCAAGTTGGATTACCTGTCCCGCCGCAAGCAGAAGCGCGCACCTCTGCCGATTAATATGATGGAAACCATGATGGCCTTCGAAACGTCCAAGGCTTTTATCAAGGGCACTGCCGGACCGAATTATCCGGCGCCGGTGGAAGCGGTAAAAGCCATGCAGAAGGCTTCGTCGCTGGAACGGGACGCGGCGCTTGCGGTGGAAACCGAGACCTTCGTCAAATTGGCCCAGACCAGTGCCGCGCAAGCGCTGGTCAGTATATTTTTAAACGATCAACTGTTGGGCAAAAAAGCCAAACAGTGGGAGCGTCAGGCGGATAAAAAAATACAACGTGCGGCGGTGCTGGGCGCGGGCATTATGGGCGGTGGCATCGCCTACCAGTCCGCTTTGAAAGGCACGCCCATCTTGATGAAGGACATCAATCAAGCCGGCCTCGACCTGGGTTTGTTGGAAGCGCGCAAACTATTGCTGAAACGAGTGGACCGCGGACGCATGACGCCCGCGCAGATGGCCGAAGTACTGAACAGCATCGATCCGACCCTGGACTACGGTGGTTTTGATCAGGTGGATATGGTGGTTGAAGCGGTAGTGGAAAATCCCAAAGTAAAACATGCCGTATTGTCCGAAGTGGAAGGCAAGGTCAGCGAGGACACGGTGCTCGCATCCAATACGTCCACCATCTCCATCGACTCCTTGGCCAAAGCCCTAAAGCGTCCCGCCAATTTTTGCGGCATGCATTTTTTCAACCCGGTGCATGCCATGCCGCTGGTGGAAGTCATTCGTGGCGCTAAAACCTCCGACACGGCGATTGCGCGTACCGTGGCCTACGCCAATGCCATGGGTAAAAAGCCGGTGGTGGTCAAAGACTGCCCGGGCTTTTTGGTCAACCGGGTGCTCTTCCCGTATTTTGCCGGGTTTTCCATGTTGGTGCGCGACGGTGCGGACTTCCAGGCCATCGATAAAGTCATGGAAAAATGGGGCTGGCCCATGGGGCCGGCCCATCTCCTGGATGTGGTAGGGCTGGATACCGCTGTTCACGCGGCCGGTGTCATGGCGGAGGGTTTTCCAGATCGCATGAGCAAAGACTTCAGGGACTGTATCGAGGTGCTGTTTGAGGCCGATCGGCTCGGCCAGAAGAACGATAAAGGGTTTTACGACTACGAAAAGGATAAAAAGGGCAAGCCCAAAAAAGTCACCAGCGAAACAACGTACGAGTTGATCAAGCCGCATGTCGCGGAGCGTCGGGAATTTTCCGAAGACGAAATTATCGCGCGCATGATGGTGCCCATGGCAACCGAGCTGGCTCGTTGCGTTGACGAAGGCATTGTGGAATCCCCGGCCGAGGCGGACATGGCCTTGGTTTATGGCATCGGCTTTCCTCCCTTTCGCGGCGGTTTGTTTAGCTGGATCGATTCGATCGGTGCGAAAACATTGTGTGACATGGCCGACGCGCACAAGGTTCTGGGGGGGATTTACCAACCCACCGAATCCATGCGCGAGGTGGCGGCAAGCAACGGTAAGTATTTTGGCTAACCAGCTGTCGACAAGATTTCGAGTGCCCGCGGGCAATTCAGAACAGATTTAAACAGGAGAACCATCGTGGCTTTGAATCCGAGAGATGCGGTAATCGTCGATTACGGTCGCAGTGCAATGGGTCGGTCCAAGAACGGCTGCTTTCGCCATACCCGTGGCGACACCATTTCGGCGGCAATCCTCCAAGCCTTGCTGGCTCGCAATCCGCCGCTAAAACCGGAAGAGGTGGACGATTTTATCTGGGGTTGCGTAATCCAGCGCGAGGAGAACGGCTTCAACGTGGGTCGCAACATTTGGCTGCTGGCCAACTTGCCGCACACCGTGCCGGGACAGACAGTGAATCGCCTGTGCGGTTCTTCCATGACGGCCATGCACATTGCCACGGCCAATATTGTGTCCGGTCAGGGGGATGTTTACATTGTCGGTGGGGTGGAGCATCTGGGCCACCTCAACATGAACGAAGGAGTGGATCCCAATCCCCTGATGGGTCGCTCCGTGGCCAAGGCCGCAGGCAGCATGGGCATGACCGCGGAATACCTGGCCATGCTGCACGGCATTGGCCGCGAACAAATGGATGCCTTTGCGGTGCGTTCCCACAAGTTGGCTCACGAAGCGCGTGAAAACGGCAAATTTTCCCGGGAGATTTTCCCCGTTCCCGGCCATACCCCCGAAGGCTTTCCCAGCCTGATTGAGCATGATGAAACCATTCGGCCGGACACCAACATGGCCGACTTGGCCAAGCTGCCGCCGGTTTTCGATCCTAAAAATGGCAAGGTAACCGCGGGTACCTCCTCGCAACTGTCCGATGGTGCCTCGATCATGCTGATGATGTCGGCGGAAAAAGCCCAGGCGCTGGGTTTGAATCCGATTGCCCGGGTGCTCTCCACCGGGGCGGCCGGCGTGGACCCATCGATAATGGGCTATGGTCCAGTGCCGGCAACTCAGCAGGCCCTGAAACGAGCCAAGTTGAGTATTGATGATATGGAAGTGGTGGAGCTCAACGAAGCCTTTGCCGCGCAAAGCCTGCCGGTGCTCAAGGATTTAAAATTGTTGGACGCGATGGAAGAGAAGGTCAACTTGCACGGTGGCGCCATCGCCCTCGGCCATCCCTTGGGTTGCTCCGGCACTCGTATATCCGGCTCCTTGCTCACCGTTATGCGGCAGAAAGATGCCACACTCGGAGTGGCAACCATGTGCATCGGCTTGGGGCAGGGCATCACCACGGTTGTAGAGCGGCTCAATTGAAAGATGAGGATCCACGTTATCCAGGTACGGCAAACGCGCAACAACACAAGCGTGCAACAACACAAACGGTTAACAACACAGAGTCGGAGCACAGACAGGTCCGCGTGATTAGGGTTCACAGCATCAGCAACAAATCTCAAGCCAAGCCCGAAGCGCTGCTCAACGATTGTGTGGATGGGTTCGCGGCCGGGACTGACGATAATGCCGTTTTCGCACTGGACTACACGCTGCAACAGGATTATTTGCCGGATGCGCCCGAGCTCGGGTTGTTCGCGCTTGTGGCGCTGGAAAAATCGGCCAAGGGCGTTCGTGTTGCGCTAACGATTACTCCCAAGACTGAATCGTTGCTGCAAAGCGTGGACGCTTTGCAGGTCGGTTCGGCGGCGGCCCGGCGCTGGGCCGAACATCAGGGTTTGGCCTGGTTGGAGCTGGACAAGCCCTTACGGCTGCAGCCGGTATATATCCCCAAGCCCTGGGGCCGGGAAATCTGGTATACGGGGATTGAAGCCCGTGGTCAGTCCAGCGTCATGGACGAGAGTGGCCGCGCCATTCCCTTGCCCTGGCTTTTGTCGCTATGTCCGCAGCGTTTGCTGGCCGGTGATGGGCGGCAACCTGTATTGCTGAAGATTCTCGACCCGCTGCCCGACCCGGTGCTGGGCGACCTTTATTTTGAAATGCACGAGGAGAAGCGCGAAGTCTATGTGGTTACCCACGTGGACAGGGCGGCCTGGCCCGACGGCACGGGTGGCATTCGCTTTGGCTTCAATCAACAAAAGCGGGCCGCATCGCCCAGTGACGAGGCGTTCAAGGACGACTATCTGGCGGCGGTCAATGCCTATCGCGCCGTGCGGGTTCAAATTGACGAACAGCTGGACCGATATCGCAAGGAAAATGATATTGCGCCGGATGCCCCGGTGCCCCCGGAAACCCTTCGGCAGTGGCTCGTTGGTATACCCACGACGCTTCGCGAACGGGAAGCTGAACTGCGTGCCGCCATGGATGCTTTTGTCCATGTGGACCCCCTGGGAGTAGGGGATGTCGTCAAAGTGCCCTGTTACACGCCGCATTCGCTCCTGCACGGCGTCCGAACGGTTGAATTTCAAACGCCCGTCTACGAGCGAAAGATACTGTCCTTTGCTCAAAAAGTCCTGACTCAGCCACACTGGGACACCGCCACGGCCATGGACCAGGTTTCGCTGGAGCCACCCGCCAAGATCGAGCTACCGGTTATGGCCGCGGACGACGGCTTTCAATTGGAGGAAGTGGCGGTGTTTGAGGATTTTCGGGTGGAACGGTTGACATTGAAAGCAGGGCGAAGCTGCACCCTGGGCAAGGGTGACGCTTACTGCCTGTTAATGGCGGTGAGTGGGCAACTGTCCGTGAACGAGCGGCGTCTCGGAGCCGAAGAGGCCGCGCTGGTACCC
>JBBDIU010000087.1:0-22515 GCA_040880205.1 Cellvibrionaceae bacterium | reverse complement strand
ACGGCGCAAGGGGAGAGAATCGTAGCGGAAAGCAGGCTGCGTTCAGATATCATTTTTTTCAATACCATTATACCTGAAGTTGTGAAATGCGGCCGCGGTGGCACCGGCTGGCTAATGGCCATGGAATACGATACCGGTTTACCACCGTCCGCCACCGCCGATGCGTCATCCAGGGAAAGTGAGGCGCCTTTCGACTTCAACAACGACGGCGTAATTGACGATGACGACAAAGGTTACGTCGGCAAGGAGCGCGATCCCGTCATCGGTGCTCCCAACCCGATTGGCGATGTAACAATTGATGTGGATACCGAAGGTGATCCAGTGAAAGAGGATACGAATTTCGGAACCAATTTTGCTCAGGGTCGTCTCGGTTGGCAGGAAATGATACGTCGCTAGTGTATTACAGCTATGACGAAATAGGTGCAACAGTGAATAGTAAAATCATGCGCAGATCGACGGGTTTCACTTTAGTTGAATTGATGATTGTTGTAGCGATCATTGCGATTCTCGCGGCAGTAGTCTACCCGTCATATCAAAACAATATAGAAAAAGGCCGTCGCTCCGATGCCCAGGGTGCCTTGCAGGGACTTGCTCAGGCGATGGAGCGCTTCTATACCAATAATTCCACCTACGTGGGCGCGGGCTCCGCGGGTGGAGGGGGAAACACGACGGGCGCTCCGACAATTTTCTCCGACAAATCTCCCATTGATGGCTCCCAGCGGTATTACAACCTAATAATCCATGCCGCGGACGGGAACTCATATGTACTCGCGGCCGAGCCCGTTGGAGGCCAGGCGGACAACGGCGTGCTGGTGCTCAAGTCCACCGGACAGCGTGGTTGGGATAGAGACAACGATTCCGGTGGCGTAGCTTCTGGCCTGGGTGCCTCACCTAACGAGGTGGAAGCCACGGAATGGTGCTGGGAAGTCAGTTGCAGCTAATATCTTCCTGGCGAGCATTTTCCCTGATTCCATTTCCGTCCCTGTCCATCGCCAGCCTGGCTCTCCCAATCTTGTTTACCACCACTTGTCGTGCATATACCGCGTTCTTGCTGGGCGGACAGTAAGTAAAGCTGCCGTTCTGATTAATTGTTGCTCCACTTGCAACAAAGCGGAGATGGTTGTTGCTGCCAAAGGAAGACCAAGTCATCGAGCTGTTTTCGGGAAAGGGTGGAGATACCAATAACACTCTATCGGATTCCTCGCGATCGCCGTTGGAATTTGCATCGACAAAAACAATCAGACCCTTGCGCCACTCTCTTCCACAGTCATCAGTCCCTCGACGCGGACAAATGCTAACGGTTGCTCCCTGCGTTACTGCCGTCGCGCGGGCAAAATTGACAGCGTTCAGCACTTGATATATCGCCACTCGGCTCTGGTGCCGCTGTAGGAGGTCACGATAGGTCGGAATGCCGACCTGCACGATAATCAAGCTGATAGTCAAGACGCTGAGTAATTCCAGCAACGTAAATCCTTTTGAATACATCGCGTTCCTCCCTGCTGACGAGTGTGATTCGTTGATGCGCAATGATAGTGACGTAACGGCAGAGTACCAGTCGAATCCAGCTATTTCAGGTGTAGGAAATCGACGATAATTATTGTGAGACGGGAGACGGGAGACGGGAGAAGGAATAGTCGCTAGTGAAAAGCTTGACCGGTTTTCAGGGGCAGGCCGAAAATTTTTGACTAGCGACTAGCGACTGTTCTCAACTTTCGGCTTCTTCGTCCAGGCCCAGCTTCTTCAGGCGGTAACGCAGGGAGCGGAAGGAGACGCCCAGTTTTTTGGCGGCGGCGGTGCGGTTCCAGCGGGTCTCGTCCAGGGCCTTGGTAATAACATCCCGTTCGATATCCTCCAGGAAGTCGTCCAGGGAACCAGTAATGGGACCCTGCTTAAGAACGGCGGTGGAGTCGCTGCCGTTTTGGCTGAGCTCGGGTAGCTGCAGATCATCCGGGCCGATGGTGTCTGAATCACACAGGGTATAGGCCCGTTCCAGAATGTTTTCCAGTTCGCGGATGTTGCCGGGGAAGGGGTAGTCGCGCAGCACATTGAGGCCTTCGCCGGATAACCGTGCCGCGGACAGATCCAGTTCGCTGGCAAAGCGTTTGAGAAAGTGCTCCGCCAGAATGGCGATGTCGTCCTGACGCTCGCGCAGGGGTGGTATGTCCAACTGAATGACATTGATGCGGTAGAAGAGGTCGTTGCGAAAGCGTCCTTCGCGGATTTCTCGGTTCAGGTCCTTGTGGGTGGCACTGAGAATGCGCACGTCGATGCGATCTTCCTGCTGCGAGCCCACCGGACGCACCGCCTTTTCCTGTATGGCGCGCAGCAACTTGACTTGCATGTCCAGGGGCAAATCGGCCACTTCGTCCAGGAACAAGGTACCGCCGTTGGCGGCCTGAAACAGGCCCTGCTTATCGCCAGTGGCACCGGTAAAACTGCCCTTTTTGTGGCCGAAAAATTCGCTCTCCATCAATTCGCCGGGAATCGCACCGCAATTGACTGGCACAAACGGCTCGGCGGCTCGCGGACCCTGGTCGTGGATGGCGCGGGCGACGAGTTCCTTGCCCGTGCCTGACTCACCACTGATGTAAACCGGGGCCTGGCTGCGGGCCAATTTCACGATTTTCTTTTTCAGGCTTTGGAAGCTTGCGGCCTGGCCAAGCAAATTCGGAGAATTCGGGGTACCCGGCTGTGCCTGCAGTTTTAATGCGGCAGCGGCAATTTTGCGCAGGTCTTCCAGTTCGACCGGCTTGGAAATGAAATCGAAGGCACCGGCCTTCATGGCTTCTATGGCCGTGTCCATGTTGCCGTGGGCGGTGATCACGGCGATGGGCATATTGGGAAATTCCCTTTGCACCTTTTTGACAAAGTCGATGCCATTGCCGTCGGGCAAACGCATGTCGGTAAGGCAAAGATCGTAGCTTTTACTGCTGATCATTTCCGCGGCCTGCCGCATATTGGAGGCGCTTTCGGTATTGATGCCCATTCTTCCGAGGGTGATTTCCAGCAGTTCCCGGATGTCGGGTTCATCGTCGATAACCAGAGCCAGCGATTTACTCATTATTTTGACTGCATAAGGCGATTTATAATAAAGGTGATCGGCTAAAAAATTCTCTCGGGATGGGCAAAGTTAATGCGGAAACAGCTCTTGCCCTCGGCGGTTCGTTTGTAGTCCAAGGTGGCCTGATTGGCTTCACACAGTTCCCGCGAGATATACAAACCCAAGCCGGAGCCGGTGGATTCCGTGGTAAAAAAAGGTTCGAAAACCTGCTGAATAGCCTCGTTGGGAATCCCGATGCCGTCGTCAATCACCTCAATATAGGGAAGTTCGCTTTCCAGATCAATACCCGCCACCAGGGTCAGTGATTCGCGCCCGGTATTTTCGACGCTGTAGCGCAAACCGTTATCGCACAAGTTGGTCAGCACTTGTTGCAATTGGCTGGGGTCCACTCTAGTACTAACGGTCTTATCCAGCATTTGCAGGCGTATATCCGCCCGCTTGGTTTGCTGATATTCCTGGACGAAGTCTTCCAGCCATTTGGTCAGGTTGATCGGTTCCGCCGTGGCTGTTTTGCGGCGCGATAACTGTAATACGTTTTCTATAATGTGATTCACCCGCCGTGAGTGATTCTGGATGATGTCCCCGAGACGCTTGTCGGCGTCGCCGAGGACAGGTGATTCGGACAGTAGTTGCGCGGCGTGACTGATTGCCCCTAGGGGGTTGCGCACTTCGTGGGCAATACTTGCGGTAAGGCGGCCCAGGGATGCCAATTTCAATTGCTGTGCTTCCTGGGACAACAGGCGATTGTCCTCCACAAAAATCAAGGTGTCGGAGTGCTGGTGGGGTTCCAATTGAGCGAAACTGACGCGAATTTCGGGGCCGTCCGCATGGGGTTTCAGGTGGGGCGAACGGGTATGCGGGTAGTCCCGCCATATACTCAAGTGCTCGTTAACCGCTGGAATGTCCGGCATCCTGATATGGTCGACCCGCTCGTACTCGGGCCGGCCTACAAGGGTTTTGGCCGCGCGGTTGATCAGGACAATGGAGTCGTTCTTGTCGACTACGATGATGCCGGTGCGCATCCGTTCAATGATAAGCTGCGACAATCGCTGGAGGTAGGCAGCGTGCTCTGCCTGGGATTGGGCCTCCAAGGTAGAACGACGAATTTTTTCACTGAGGCTGGTAAAAGCAAAGGCCGTGGCAAACAATAGTACGCCGAATATTCCGGCGGAAAATATGGTTCGATCCGCGGTAAAGCCCGCGTAGCTACTATAAATACTTTCGCCCAAAATCAAAATGGTGGTGAGACCGGCCAGCGCCAGGCTAGCCATGCGCCTCAGAAATATGCTCCCCGCGGCGATGCAAATAAGCAACAGATAAACGAGGCTACCTTCCATGCCGTTGCTGGCGTGGCTTAACAAGACGGTCGCCACGATGTCGATAAACAAAATAGCGACGATCTGTTCCGTGGCCGGGACAAAGCGCTTTTTCCACAATAGCAATAGGGTCAGGACATTGGTTGCCGTGTAGGCGAAAGCGGTATAGGCGAAAAGTACCGGATGGGAGCCGCCCAGCACATTGTTGGCGATATCGCCACTGAACATGAGCAGCAAAATGCTGCTCAACAAGGTTCGATAATAGACGTAGACTCGCAACAGCTGGGCATCGCTGGTAGAGGTCCATTCCCGCGAGGGAAGCTCGACGCTGGCGGAGGAGGTTGCTGTATCGGGTGGGGAGGATTGTTCCATAGCCAAAAACCCGCCTCGGCAGGTGTTACCCTAATCGTTTGTTGTTCACGTTATAATGCCGGCGCGCACGGACCTCAAATCCCTATGGCGACCTACATTCGAAATCGCGCTCAAAAGATAGTGGAGTAATTCCCATCTATGTCAAGTATAAACCTTGTGGTTGCCCAGATTGATCCGCTGGTGGGTGACATCCCCGGCAACACCCAACGGGTTATCGACTACGTAAAAAAAGCCGAGCGGGATTTTGCCGCGGACGTGGTGGTTTTTCCCGAGCTGACGTTGATGGCCTATCCGCCGGAAGATCTGTTACTACGCGACAGTGTCGGACCGCGCGTTCAGCGGGGACTGAGCGCCCTGATGGAGGCCGGGTTCAAGGCGACAGTGGTGGTGGGCTATCCGAAAGTGGAACCCAATTCGCCGGAATCCCATCAGCGTCGCGTCTACAATGCCGCCGGGGTGATCCAGGAAGGGCGCTTGGTCGCTGAATACGCCAAACAGGCGCTGCCCAACTATCAGGTATTCGACGATAAACGCTATTTCCTGCCCGGCAACCAGGGCTGCGTGGTAGAGATTGGCGGGATCCCCACCGCGATTTTGATCTGTGAGGATATCTGGAAATCCGGGCCTGCCGCGCAAGCGAAGGCGCAGGGTGCGGAACTAATATTGGTATTGAACGCTTCACCCTTTCACATCGACAAACAAGCGGATCGACTTGCGATGTTGCAGCAGCGAGTCGGGGAAATACAAACCGGCATTGTCTATGTGAACCAGGTGGGTGGCCAGGATGAGCTGGTGTTTGACGGCGGTTCGCTGGCGCTGGATGCGCAGGGCACCGTGCAGATGCAGGCGCCTGCCTTCGAAGCGGGACTGTACCCACTTGAGCTTACCCGCGAGGCCATGTCGTCACCGGTCAGGGAGCCGGTTATGAGCGAGTTACAGGCCGTCTACCAGGCATTGGTGCTGGGAGTGCGCGACTATGTGAACAAAAACGGTTTCACTGGCGTAGTGTTGGGTCTGTCGGGGGGGATTGATTCGGCCCTGACCCTGGCCATTGCCGTGGACGCGCTTGGCAATGGGCAGGTGGAAGCGATCATGATGCCGTTTCGCTACACCTCTGACATGAGTCAAAACGATGCGGCGGAGCAGGCACAACTGCTTGGGGTCAGCTACCGGTCCATTGGGATCGAAGCGATTTACGACGCGGTGCTCGCCGCGCTGGAAGAAGAATTTGCCGGTCGGCCAGTGGACAAAACAGAAGAAAATATCCAGGCCCGGTGTCGTGGCAACCTGCTTATGGCGATTTCCAACAAAAAAGGTTCCTTGGTACTAACCACCGGCAACAAGAGTGAAATGGCGGTGGGCTACGCCACCTTGTACGGCGATATGGCGGGGGGTTTCGACGTGTTGAAGGATGTGTCCAAAACCCGGGTGTTCGCCCTGGCCAGGTACCGGAACACAATTGGCCGGGTGATTCCGGAAAATGTGATCCTACGCCCCCCTTCCGCGGAACTGGCGCCGGATCAAAAAGATGAAGACAGCCTGCCGCCTTACGCGGTGATGGATGAGATACTGGCCGCATACATCGAGCGGGATACCAGTGCGGAGAGCATCATCGCCCAGGGGTTTTCCAGAGAGGACGTGGAGCACGTGTTGCGTTTGGTGGACATCAACGAATACAAACGGCGGCAGGCGGCGATCGGGCCGCGCATCACCAAACGGGGTTTTGGCCGGGACCGACGCTATCCGATTACATCAGGCTGGAAGATCGGCGACTAACTAGTTTTCCATCCTGAAATGACATCCCTGTCATTTCGCGCCACTTGTTCCAAGGAAAGGCAAAGAAAAAGTGCGATTTTTCTTTGCTCGCAAAATCAAGCGCTTAGGCGCTCGATTTTGGCGGTGCATCCTTGCACCGCGCGTCCACAAACGGCGTTTCTGGACGGGCACTAACTATCGTTCTCTGAACTGGGGATCAAACACTTCTCGGGAATCAAAACCCGGCGGTTCTCTTTTGTCGAACAGGCCAAAAGTCATTCTGTTCAGCCAGGAACGTTCTTCGTCGCTGCTGATGAATTGAAAATCAAATTCACCGTTATCCTTCAAGGCCGGGTGGTTGGGGTAATTCTCCTTCAGCAGTGCCAGCGTATGGTCCTGGAGTTCCTGCAGGCCCAGCAACTTGTAGCCCTGCACCATTACCGCCAAGCCATCCGGTACGGCCGGGGTTGTCTGGAAGTTTTCCACTACATAGCGGCCACGGTTCACCGCGGCCAGGTAGGCGCCGCGCTTGAAATAGTAATTGGCCACATGAATTTCGTAGCGGGCCAGCAAGTTGCGCAGGTGAATCATGCGTTTCTCGGCATCCGGGGCATACTGACTGTTGGGAAACAGCGCCAATAATTGGTTGAAGTAGGCAAAGGATTCGCGCGCGGCCCCCGGGTCGCGTTGGCTCATGTCAGTGGGCAGGAAGCGTTCGAACAAACCACTGCCATCGGTGAACGAGGCCAGGCCCTTCATGTAGTAGGCATAGTCCACGTTGCGGTGGCGCGGGTGAAGGCGAATAAAGCGGTCCGCGGCGGCGATGCTGGCGGCAAAATCGTAGTTGCGGTAGTAGGCGTAAATCAGCTCCAGCTGTGCCTGTTCGCCGTAGCTGCCGAAGGGAAAATTGTCTTCCAGTTTTTGCAGGTTCTCAATGGCGATGCTCCATTGCTGGGTGCGCAGCCCGCGTTGGGCCGCGTCGTATAGCTCCCGTTCCGTTTCCCGCAAGCGCTCCGCCTCGTCCTTTTTGGTGGATGCGCAGGCCGCCAGAGTCAATACGAGTAGCAAGACAGTTAGCCGTACAACATAGATCGGCAGGGAATTGGTGGCTAGGGAACAGGTGGCGGGGGAATTGAAAGGGTTGCACTGCATAGCTGAACTCAGGATAGTAAATTCAAGGGTGGAGCGGAGCGCGCATTATTCCACAGGATGAAAGGGATTGCATGGCTGCGCGGGGCATGAAACGGAAGTATATCTGTTACAGTGGTCCGCTCGGGAAGCAGGTTGGATACACTGGTCGGATACCACAGCGTTCAGCATGAACATGAATACCGTCAATTCTCGCGATCAGCCCCAAACCGCCACCGTGCCGGATGACCTGCTCGGCCTCCGGTTGGACCAGGTCGCCACCACATTGTTTCCCCGGTATTCGCGAGGGCGCCTTCAGGCCTGGATTAAAAACGGTGCGCTGACCGTGGATGGCCGACCGGGCAAGGCCAAACAAAAACTGACGGGGGGGGAATGTCTGACCCTGATTGCGGAGGAGGAGCCGCAGGGGGACTGGATTGCCCAGGAAATCCCGCTCGACATCGTGTTCGAGGACCAACACCTACTGGTGCTCAACAAGTCCGCCGGTCTGGTCGTGCACCCAGCGGCGGGAAATGCCTCCGGTACCTTGCTCAACGCACTCATGCATTATTACCCGGAACTGGTAAACCTGCCCCGCGGAGGCATTGTCCATCGGCTCGACAAGGACACCACCGGGCTCATGGTGGTCGCCAAAACCCTGGCCAGTCATCGATCCCTGGTGGCGCAATTGCAGGCGCGGACCGTGGAAAGGCGCTATGAAGCCGTGGCCATGGGCAGTTTGCACGGGGCGGGGACAATCGATGCCCCCATTGGACGGCACCCCCGTCAGCGCAAGAAAATGGCCGTTGTCAGTCGCGGCGGCAAGGAGGCTGTTACCCACTACGACATCGCGAAACGCTTCCCCAATCACACTTATTTGCGCCTCAAGCTGGAAACCGGACGCACCCACCAGATCCGCGTCCATCTGGCCCATATCGGCCACCCACTGGTGGGCGATGCCACCTACGGCGGGCGTCGACAGTTACCCAAATCCGCCTCGTCAGCGCTGGTCAAAGCGGTTCAGGACCTGGGCCGGCAGGCGCTCCACGCGCGGCGACTGGCCCTGGTTCACCCGCAAAGCGGCGAGCGGCAAAGCTGGGAGGCGCCCACCCCGGCCGATCTGAGCGCATTGTTGGACGCCTTGGCGATCGAGGAGGCCAAGTGACATATCCTGAAGCGGGTTTCGCGCCCGCCTGGCCGGCGCCAGCCAATGTGGGCGCTTTCATAACATACCGCCGCGGCGGTTACAGCCCGGAACCCTACCGTTCAAACAACCTCGGCACTCATGTGGGCGACGATCCCGAGGCGGTAGATCGCAACCGCCAACAGTTAAGCCAGCAACTGGGTATCGCGCCCCCTTGCTGGCTCGAGCAGGTGCATGGAACGGACATCGCGGAAGCCGGTCATTTCACAACTCATTCCACAACTCATTCCACAACGCCGCCAGCCGTGGATGGCAGCTTCAGCCACCGGCCGGGCATGGTCTGCGCGGTGCTAACCGCCGACTGTCTGCCCTTGCTGCTGTGCGATCGTTTTGGTGGTCAGGTAGCCGCCGTCCACTGTGGCTGGCGCGGCTTGGCCGGCGGCATTATAGACCGGATTTTGGCCGCTTTTGATCGCGAAGCTCCCGATCTGTTGGCCTACCTCGGCCCAGCCATTAGCCAGCGGCACTATGAAGTGGGGCGCGACGTGCAAGCGGCATTGTCTGCTAGTGTGTCGCTGAGTCCGAAGTTCAGCCAGGCCGTAACGAATAAGCCTGGCCACTTTATGGTGGATCTGGTTGCCGTGGCGCGCGCCCAACTTCGCGAGCGAGGTGTCACCCAAATTTACGGCGGCGAGCGCTGCACTTTCGCCGAAGCGGACGCTTTCTATTCCTATCGTCGCGATGGCGTCACCGGCCGCATGGCCAGTTTGATTTGGTTGAAATCAGCCGCTAATCTCCAGTCGGTAGTCGGGCCACCTATCTGACCTCTGACCTCTGACCTCTGACCTCTGTTACCGGCAGGCCAGTTGAATTCCTCTCCACCGCCCCCACCATTATTCCCATCCGATATGGTCGATGCGGCTGAGTATTCGGCGCATCCGCGCAACGACTGTCTTTAACGATGAGGTAAACCATGCGTTTGGATCGATTAACCAACCAGTTGCAAACCGCACTGGCCGACGCCCAGTCCCTGGCGGTGGGCCGCGACCACAGCCAAATTGAATCCTTGCACGTGCTGCTGGCCATGTTGGATCAGCAGGGGAGTGGCGTGCGGCCACTGTTGGCCCAATCCGGTTTCGACGTTAACGGCTTGCGTAACGAGTTGAACAAACAGTTGGAAGCCTTGCCCAGCATTCAAAATCCTACCGGTGACGTGCACATGTCCACCGAAATGGGACGCTTATTGAATTTGGCCGACAAACAGGCACAACAGGTTGGCGACAAGTTTATTTCCAGTGAGAGTTTGTTGCTCGCCGCCATGGCCGACAAAAATAATTCCCTGGGCAAGTTGCTAAGCCAGTTTGGCGATCAAAAGCGTTTGCAGGAGAGCATCGAACGCGTGCGCGGTGGCGAAACGGTGGACAGCCCCGAAGCCGAAGCTAATCGACAGGCGCTGGACAAGTACACCATCGACCTGACCGCGCGTGCCGAAGCGGGCAAATTGGATCCGGTAATCGGCCGCGACGACGAAATTCGCCGTACCGTGCAGGTCTTGCAGCGGCGCACCAAAAACAATCCGGTTCTGATCGGTGAACCGGGCGTGGGCAAAACCGCCATTGTGGAAGGCCTCGCGCAACGCATTGTCAACGGCGAAGTGCCGGAAGGTTTGAAAAACAAGCGGCTGCTGTCGTTGGACCTCGGATCGTTGTTGGCGGGTGCGAAATTTCGTGGCGACTTCGAAGAGCGTTTGAAAGCAGTGCTCAATGAGTTGAGCAAGCAGGAAGGCCGCATTATCTTGTTTATCGATGAATTGCACACCATGGTCGGGGCCGGCAAGGCCGAGGGTGCCATGGACGCCGGCAATATGTTGAAACCCGCCCTGGCACGCGGTGAATTGCATTGTGTTGGCGCAACAACGCTGGACGAGTATCGCAAATACCTTGAAAAAGACGCCGCCTTGGAACGCCGTTTCCAAAAAGTGTTGGTGGACGAGCCCAATGAAGAAGACACTATCGCCATTTTACGCGGCTTGAAAGAACGCTACGAAGTCCACCACGGTGTGGACATTACCGACTCGGCCATTATCGCCGCGGCGAAATTGTCCCAGCGTTATATTACCGACCGGCAATTACCCGACAAGGCCATCGACTTGGTGGACGAGGCAGCCAGTCGCATCCGCATGGAAATCGATTCCAAGCCGGAAGAGATGGACCGGCTGGAACGGCGCCTGATTCAATTGAAGATTGAGCGCGAGGCGGTGAAGAAGGATGAATCCGATACCGCCAAGATACAGTTGAAAAAACTCAACGCCGAGATAGAGAAAATCGAGCGCGAATACTCCAACCTGGAAGAAATCTGGCGCGCTGAAAAAGCGGCTTTGCAAGGTGCGCAGGACGTGAAGGCCAGCCTGGAACAGGCTCGCCTGGATATGGAAGCCGCACGCCGCGCCGGCGATTTGGGGCGCATGTCCGTATTGCAGTACGGGGTTATTCCCCAGTTGGAAAAACAGCTCGACGCGGCCAGCCAGGCCGAAACTGTGGAAACCAAATTGCTGCGCAATCGTGTGACCGAGGAGGAAATTGCCGAGGTGGTTGCCAAGTGGACCGGTATTCCAGTCTCCAAAATGCTGGAAGGCGAACGGGAAAAACTGCTGCGCATGGAAGATGGGCTGCACCGGCGGGTGATCGGTCAAAACCAGGCGGTCAAGGCCGTGTCCGACGCGGTGCGCCGTTCGCGGGCGGGGCTTTCCGATCCGCGTCGCCCCAATGGTTCCTTTTTGTTCCTGGGGCCGACCGGGGTGGGAAAAACCGAATTGTGCAAAGCGCTGGCGGAGTTTTTGTTCGACAGCGAAGATGCCATGGTGCGCATCGATATGTCGGAATTCATGGAGAAGCACTCCGTGGCCCGTTTGATTGGCGCGCCGCCCGGTTACGTGGGCTACGAAGAGGGTGGTTATCTGACCGAAGCAGTGCGCCGGCGGCCCTATTCCGTGCTGCTGCTGGACGAAGTGGAAAAAGCCCACCCGGACGTGTTCAACATTCTCTTGCAGGTTCTGGAGGACGGCCGTCTCACGGATGGTCATGGCCGCACGGTGGACTTTCGCAATACCGTGATCGTGATGACCTCCAACCTGGGGTCCGATGTGATCCAGGAAATTACCCGAAGCGCGTCCTTTGATTCGGCCGGGGCGCGACAGGAGGCGGTCAAAAGCGCGGTCATGGAAGTCGTGGGCGGTCACTTCCGGCCGGAATTTATCAACCGGATCGACGAGGTGGTGGTTTTCGAGCCGCTGGCGGAATCGCAAATTCGCGGCATTGCCGAGATTCAACTGAATTTACTGCGGGCCAGGTTGCGGGAGCGGGAATTGTCGCTGGAGCTGGATGATGCGGTGATGGATAAACTGGCGGCGGTTGGTTTTGATCCGGTGTACGGTGCGCGGCCCTTGAAACGGGCGATCCAGCAGTACATTGAGAACCCGCTTGCCCAGGCGGTGCTGGCCGGACGTTTCGCGCCGGGTGATACCATCCGCGGGCACGCCAACCCGCGGGGTGATATCGAGTTTTCGAGCTAGCAGGATTCGGCGGCGGCTTGTTCAAACTCCTGGACTTTCTGGGCCTTTTCTTCCTCGGACAGGTACTGGATTTCGCCATCTTCCGTCTGCATGCGAACCCTGGCATTGTTCCGAAGCACCTCCAGATTGCTGCGCGCGGCCTCGCATCGGTCCGGGTCTTTCAGGACCTGATCCTGGTCACTTCCCGCGGTCCCGTTTGCCCCCGCCTGGCGGTTTCTGTTTTGCCCCGAATTGGACCCGCGACCTCCGGTATCCTCGCCATTGGCTGGCCTCTCAACCCGCCGGCCGGTGGTTACACTGATCGTTTCCGCTGGTTGATCGTGTGGACGGCGGGCCGAATAGTGGGTCACGCCCTCTTCGTCGGTCCACTTGTAGTAGTCCTGGGCCGCCAGCGCGGACATGCTGCTCAGTCCACTGGAGAGGATCAGCGCTAGAAGTAGTGCTATACGCATGCTGTTAACCCTGTATTCGCATTTTTGTTCAATTCGGCACTTGGTGAAATATGCGGGCTCGCGATGGCTTCAATACCGCGTCGCCACTAAGCACTATAAACCCTGTGTGCACTCATCGGTGGCAAGATTTCACTATTTTGCCTGTTTACCCAGTCTAGCAGGCCAATACCTTGACATTGCACACAAAATTGCCAAAATGCCGGGTTCGCTGGATGGGTGGTAGGCTGGTTGCCGCACCCGGCATTATCCGCCCCGAAGCCGGTCACACACCTGGCCCGGACCATCGCCAGCGAGGGAGCGTCTACCCATGTTCCGCTAAGGCCGCGCATAACCCTGTTGTTCGTGTTGTTACGTCGTGGTGTTACTTTCGTGTCGTTACAGCCGAGCCGCCTTGCCTGACGAGTTTAAAGCCTGACGAATCAAATTCATCCAGCAGGCCTTGCGCCTGATGTTTCGGTGCTCCAGCTTGCCGGGCTGCACGGTGCGGCTGCGGCAGGTTGTTTAAGAGCTATATTAAGAGCCATATTAAAGAGTGTCGCAAAGAGGAGTTACCGTGGAATTGTTATCGGGCGGAGACATGCTCATTCGCTCGCTCCAGGAAGAAGGGGTCGAATTGCTGTTTGGCTACCCCGGCGGGGCGGCTCTGCACATTTACGACGCGATTTTCCGGCAGCAAAAGGTCAAGCATATCCTGGTGCGTCACGAGCAGGCAGCGGTTCACGCCGCCGACGGATTCTCCCGCGCGACCGGCCAGGTCGGCACAGTACTGGTGACGTCCGGTCCCGGCGCCACCAACGCAATTACCGGTATCGCCACGGCCTACATGGACTCGATTCCGCTGGTAATTATTTCCGGCCAGGTGGACACCAGCAAAATCGGCGACGACGCCTTTCAGGAAACGGACATGGTGGGCATCTCCCGGCCCATCGTGAAGCACAGCTTCCTGGTCAAGGACGCCCGCAAAATTCCCGAAACCATAAAGAAAGCCTACTACATCGCAGCCACCGGACGTCCCGGTCCAGTGGTGGTGGATGTTCCCAAGGACGTGACCAACCCCGAGCAGAAGTTTGAGTTTGAATACCCGAAAAAAATCAAACTGCGTTCCTACACACCGGCTGCAAAGGGCCACAGCGGTCAGATTAAAAAAGCGGTGCAGTTGTTGCTGTCCGCCAAGCGACCGGTCATCTATGCCGGCGGTGGGGTTGTGCAGGGCAACGGCAGCGACTTGCTGACGCGTCTGGTAAGAGAGCTCAACTATCCGATTACCAACACCTTGATGGGCCTGGGTTGTTATCCGTCCACCGACAAGCAATTTCTCGGCATGTTGGGCATGCACGGCACCTTTGAAGCCAATACCGCCATGCATCACAGCGACGTGATCCTGGCCCTGGGAGCGCGGTTCGACGATCGGGTAACCAATACCCCCAACAAGTTTTGCCCCGGCGCCAAGATTATTCACGTGGATATTGATCCCGCCTCCATTTCCAAAACCATTACCGCCGATGTGCCTATCGTCGGGGCGGTGGGCTCCGTGCTGAAGGACATGCTGGAAATTGTTGAAGGCGCCAGTGAAAAGCCGGACGCGACCGCCCTGGCGGATTGGTGGAAGCAAATCAACGAATGGCGGGACAAGCACGGCATTTACACCAAAAACCGTTTTGCGCAAGGTGATGCAATCAAGCCGCAGGAAGTGATTCAAGCCCTTTATGAAATCACCAAGGGCGAAGCCTACGTCACGTCCGACGTAGGGCAGCACCAAATGTTCGCCGCCCAATATTATCGCTTTGACAAACCGCGGCGCTGGATCAATTCCGGCGGCCTGGGCACCATGGGCTTCGGCTTGCCGGCCGCTATGGGTGTGCAGTTCGCGGATCGCGACGCGGTGGTTGCCTGTGTCACCGGCGAGGGCAGTATTCAAATGTGTATTCAGGAACTGTCTACCTGTACTCAATACCACTTGCCGGTAAAAATCATCTGCCTCAACAACCAGGCCTTGGGCATGGTGAAACAGTGGCAGGATATGCAATACGACGGTCGTTATTCCGAAAGCCTTTACGAGGATTCCCTGCCGGACTTTGTCAAGCTGACCGAATCCTACGGCCACGTGGGCATGCGGGTGGAAAAGCGCGAAGATCTGAAAACCAAGCTCGAAGAATGCTTCCGGATGAAGGATAGGGTTGTATTCATGGACATCATGGTGGATCCCGCCGAGCACGTGTACCCCATGCTGGTAGCACCCAACGGCTCCATGCGCGACATGTGGCTGAGCAAAACGGAGCGGACCTGAAGGCGGAGCGAAGTATTTATTTTGGATTTAACAATGAAATCTGTAAAAAAATTAACACGCCGGGCTTTTCCTGGATTCGCCCCGTTCAAGAGATAGGCGTCTTATGCGACGAATCATTTCCGTTCTAATGGAAAACGAGCCCGGCGCCTTGTCGCGCGTGGTGGGCCTGTTTTCACAGCGGGGCTATAACATCGAATCGCTGACCGTTGCACCCACCGAGGACGAAACCCTGTCACGTCTGACATTGACCACGGTGGGTGATGATCACATCATCGAGCAGATCACCAAGCACCTCAATCGCCTTGTCGACGTAGTGAAACTGGTGGACTTGACCGAAGGCGCGCACATTGAACGCGAGTTGATGTTGATAAAAGTCAAAGCTTCCGGTGCCCAGCGCGCAGAAATCAAACGCTGCGTCGATATTTTTCGCGGTCAGATCGTCGACGTCACCAGCACTGTCTACGTTATCCAAATTACCGGCGCCAGCGACAAGCTGGATGCCTTCGTTCATGCGGTTGGTGAAGCGTCCATTCTGGAAGTGGTGCGTACCGGTGTGTCCGGCATCGCCCGCGGCGAAAAAGTACTGAGTCTCTAAATAGTTTCCATCCTGAAATGACATCCGTGTCATTTCGCGGAGTCGCAAGGAAAAAGTGCGATTTTTCCTTGCTCGCAAAATCAAGCGCTTGAGCGCTCGATTTTGGCGGTGCATCCTTGCACCGCGTTAGTGCCCGTCCACACACGGCGCTTCTGGACGGACACTAATTACAAACTTTTGCACCTTTTAACTTTTGAACTTTCACTTTTAAATTTTAATCTTAACTAGGGTTGAACCATGCAAATCTATTATGACAAAGACTGCGACCTCTCCATTATCCAGGGCAAGAAGGTCGCCATCATCGGTTACGGTTCACAGGGCCACGCGCACGCGCAAAATCTTAAAGATTCCGGCGTAAGCAATGTGGTTGTCGGCCTGCGCAAGGGATCCGCCAACTGGAAAAACGTCGAAAAGGCGGGATTGCAGGTGGACACTATCGAAGGCGCCACCACGGATGCCGACGTGGTAATGATCCTCGCCCCGGATGAGCACCAAGCCAACATTTATCGCAATCAGATCGCGCCGAACCTGAAGTCCGGCGCGGCGCTGGCCTTTGCCCACGGCTTTAATATTCACTTCCAACTTATCGAACCGCCGAAGGATGTGGACGTCATCATGATCGCCCCCAAGGGACCGGGTCACACGGTACGTTCCACTTACCTGGAAGGTGGTGGTGTACCGACCCTTATCGCGCTTTATCAGGATGCCAGTGACAAGGCCAAGGACCTGGCTCTTTCCTACGCTTCCGCCAACGGCGGCGGCCGTTCCGGCATTATCGAAACCAGTTTTCGCGAGGAAACCGAAACCGACCTGTTCGGTGAACAAGCTGTTTTGTGTGGGGGTGCTTCGGCGTTGGTGCAAGCGGGCTTTGAAACACTTGTGGAAGCCGGTTACGCGCCCGAAATGGCTTATTTTGAATGTTTGCACGAGCTAAAGTTGATCGTGGATCTCATGTACCAAGGCGGCATTGCCGACATGCGCTATTCCATCTCCAATACCGCCGAATACGGCGATTACGTTACCGGGCCGCGGATTATTACCGAGCAAACCAAGGCGGAAATGAAACGGGTTTTGACGGATATTCAGCAAGGTAAATTCGCCAAGGATTTCGTATTGGAAAACCAGGCCGGCGCGCCCACCCTGAAAGCCAAACGTCGCATCGCCAGCGAGCATCAGATTGAAATAGTGGGTGCCAAGCTGCGTTCCATGATGCCTTGGATTAAGGCGAATAAGATTATCGACAAGACGGAAGGGCGGTGAGGTATCGTTGAGCGTGAAAAGTGAATAGTGAATGGTGAATGGTGAATGGTGAATAGAAAAGGGCAGCCGGAGGGCTGCCTTTCTTGTTGGCTGTCTCGATTTTACGCGTATGACGAATTGGCGCGTAAATCCTTGTTTAATCCTCAATGGTCTTAGCGCCGGTAAATTTCGGCCGGCTCAAGGCCCCACGATTCGGCGTGTGGAGCTCGTTTTCCGCGCGGATTCGCCAATCGGCGCAAAAGCGTACTTGCACCTCAATCGACCTTTTATTAGAATTCTGCGAATTCCGACTGAAGAATAATAACTGTGGTTCCTTCAGGGAAGCGAATAGCCAATAATCGAGTTTTATTCTTGTCCGCCATGGGCCGCCTACCTGCAGCATCAACGATGCAGCAGGTGGCATTGCATCAGATCAGGACGGCCAAGAGCGTCAGTATAAGAATAACGTAAGAATTGGGGATCTTATGAACCAGCCACGTCACCTGCTGATACAGATTGTGCTTTTTTTTGTTGGGCTCACCGCTTTCTCGAACAGCTCTGCGATTTCCATAAGTCCCACAACGCCCACTGCCGACGGTGTGTATACGGTCTCCTGGGATACTCCGGTTTATCCTGATTATTTTGGATTTGGCGCTACGTCACTGCAGGAGCGTGTCGATGGCGGCAATTGGGTGGACGTTCCCCTCCCGCTGGGCACGACCTCCTTTGAGTTTGAGGCCAGCACTAAGCTGCCGGATACCCGTTATTGGTACCGTATCAAGTCCCAAAATTACGAGGTGACAGTAAACCCCAATGGCGAAGGGGTCACCTTTAATTGGTATGAGTATACGGCCGAAGGTCCGGCCTCGGTTTCTATATCCCCTATAGCTGTTACCCCCGCGCCCGCGATAATCGCTTCCAGCGAGCCCGGAAAATTGCCGCTTGATTCATTCGTGGACCACAGGGGTAAACTAAACATCGCCCTGCCTATCAATACACCGCCAGGTGTCAACGGGCTCGCGCCGAACCTGCAGCTCACCTACACTGATCGGCGCGCCGTCGCGGCTGAACAACTGCCGTCACTCGTTGGCTTCGGGTGGGACCTACAAGGCTTCTCGTCGATTGTGGAATGTAACGGTACTTATTTCGGCCTATGTTACGCTGGGAAAGCGCTTCAAAATCAAAATAGAACGTTTGGCATTTATCTAAACGATGTCTATAAATCACCTGTTGACCCTAACAAGAAATTTGTTGTTAAAGTCGATTACAGCAATGGTGGGAGTAAATATTGGCTTGAAATGAAATCAGGTGATCGAATCTATCGGTTCGGTAAAACGGCTGATGCGAGACTCGGCTATGATAGCTCACCAAATTTATCTGAGCATTGGCTGCTTCAGGAAGTAGAGGATGCCTTTGGAAATGTGATTGTTTACCATTATGAAAAAATTAATGGAAATTCTCATGCCTACCCAACCTCAATTGATTATGGTGGCTATTCCGTGGAATTTGAGTACCGCAGGCGCAGCGGCACTTATGCTTCCAATAGCGACCTAGACATAGCCTTGCATACCATCAGAACGGTTGTAAATGGTGTGACAACCGGCGAATACCACCTGGATTATGCGCTCGAAGGCGGTACTCATCACGTGCTTCAAGCTATTCAGTACTGTGGCTTCGACAGTCAAGGGCAGGATTCTACGTGCCTGCCCGCCACTTATTTTGACTACCAATTAACGACTAATAATAATTTAGGTATTGATAGAGTTACCAATGGCCTAGGACAAGTAACGGAAGTTATTAGAGAGCTAGAAGGGACGCCAGCATATGAGGCAGATCATCTATTTAGCGAAACACCCTTTCCATTGCCGCCCACTCTAGACCTAGATGATTTAGGCGAACCTTTCAGTCAAACCGCCTATGTCGACATGTGGAATGTGACTGAAGTACGTACGCCAGATGGCATTGGAGGCCAACATATAACTGAGTTTGCTTACAACCAAGCGGTACCCATAAATACACTTGTGCGTCGTAAATTGCCTGATGGTACGTATTTTTATTCGGCCCATCGCGTGGACGCAGGCTATTACCTCGATATTTTGGGTAGTGTGGAAGGCCAGGCCTTGTATGATGGCATTTATGGTGAATCCGGCACCAATCTGCGCTACAAGAGCACAACAATGACTGAAAAGTCGGGTTATATGAGTGCGGACTACATAAAAAGCACCCAAACCATTAGTGTAGGCGACGATAATAACCTTCAAAATGCAATAGTATCTGAAACCATAAACGACTATGCCTGGGCTGCTAACGGTGTTGTTGAGTCACTGACAACAACAACGAATAGTGGTTACGGCGTCGATAGCAGTGGCAATCTCGTCAATGTTGAAAAGACCACGATTAATGAAGTGACCTACGAAAACGATTATACAAACTGGGTGATTGGCTTTGTGAGTGATCACCAGGTCACCGTCAAGAATGTACCCGGAGAGGCGGGCGAGATAACGGCAAGACAGGAAAATTTAAAATACTCACCCAATTTGTTGATTGCCGGACAAAGCACGCGGTATCAGAATACTGATTATGAGCTAACTACCTCAATTCTTAGTATTGATGGTTACGGTAATCCTACCTCAACCCAGGTATCTGGCCCAACGATTGAAACACGTTCATCGAGTGTTACTGGATTTATAGATGGCCGCTATCCAACCACGATTACTAATGCCGAAGGGCATCAAACAACGATTAATGCTTACGACCTTCGCTTTGGCGCACCAACGTCCGTTTATGATATTAACAACTTAGAAACAACAGCCGAGTGGGATAATTTGGGCCGCTTAAAGAAAACAACCTTACCCAACGGCACAATAATTACCCCGCTCGTTGAACTGTGTGTAAGCTGTGATAATGTCGAAGGCATGTTAGGTAGCATTTCGCCAATGTTCAAAAGCAGTTCTCAAATTTCTCATACAAATTCAGCGGTAACAGCAGTGGCCGCGCCGCAATCCACAAGCTATTATGATCAGCTCGGTCGTGTTATTAGAATGGAACAAGAAAGTTTCGATGGGACCTTACTGCGAGTGGATACGATATATGACGACTTGGGTCGGATCCATAAACGCAGTTTGCCTTATTTTGTTGGTTCTTCAATCCAGTATGCTTCGTTTTATCATGATTCCCGCAACCGGGTAGAGAGGGTTGTGTATCCCGATGGTACAGAAACGAAGTACCAATATGCCTCGTTGCCAGGGGGGTATAAGGTAACGACGTTGCAAAAAGTAAAACGAACAGGCCAAACTAAGTGGCAAGTACGTATTAATGAGTACAATGCGTTAGGTCAATTGATTAAAAGCTATGATGGCGCGACGTCACCTGATGGCAATTCAGTTAATACCGCTAATGCCGTTGTTACCGAATATGATTACGATTTATTGGGTAACAATGACTGGGTGCGTGTCGATGGCAATGACGATACGATCGTTGAAACGTATACCGGCATCGCTGGCTTTCCGGAGTCGATCAGTGACCCGAGTGCCGGCATTACTTTATTTGATTACGATGCCCTTGGCCAAATAAAACAACAAACCGATGCTAATGGAATTGTTACCGAATTCAGTTACGATAGGTTAGGCCGGTTAGAGCAACGCATTGATGACTTGTTAGGTGCCCCTGTAACCAATAATTGGTACTACGACAAAAACAACAAAAAGGGCACACTATCTTCCAAATCCAGCGCAAACTTTACCGAAGCTTACACCTATGACGGTTTTGTACAGCTTGAATCGGTCACCACTACTTTAACCATACCAACACTTGGCGCCAAAACCTTTACTTCAACCTATGGCTACGACGATTACGGTCGACCAGAAACACAAACGCTTCCCTCAACCATTGGTAATGGCCAAGGTGTTACGGTATTTACCGGCTACAACAATTTTGGTTACGCCAATGCGACGCATGAAAATAATGCAAATGGACAATTGCTAAGCAAAATCGACGCCACCGATCATTTGGGCAATATCGAGCAAAAAACACTCGGCAATGGCTTAATTACTTATTCTGATTTTGATCCTTTCACCGGTCTGGTTGAAAATATTCAAACCGGCAGCATTCAGCACAACCAATATGAATGGTGGTCAAACGGCAGTTTGTATAAGCGCGAGGAGATGCTGGGCAATAAATATGAGGTCTTTGAATACGACAACCTAAATCGTTTAGTTAAGGCAACCACAACAGCTGGCGCAACGACACGCACCCTTGACTATTGTTATGACAACCTGGGTAATTTCACCGCGAAAACCGTCAATGAACCTTGCGATGGATTGACTCAGTACAATTACACCGATTCTTTTAGCCCCTATCAGCTCGATAGTGCAGTTGTCAACGGGGAAACACATACCTATGACTATGATGCTACGGGTAATATGGTATTTGATGAAGCGCCAAATACCGCGAACAATCGTAATATTACCTACAATGCGTTTGGCAAGCCGGTAGAAATTACCAAAGGCAGTACCAGTAACCCATCAGCAACTGACAATTTTGCCTACGGTCCAGATGGTTCTCGGTACCACCGCCGTAGCGTCGAAGAAACTGATGTTTACGAAGCCGTTTACCTCTACGGTGGAGCATTTGAAGTGGTGTATCCAGCGCTGGGAACAACAACGGCAATTGAAAAGTCCTATTTAGGTGACGTCGTCCACATTCGCGAAGTGACATTAACGTCCTCTTCTGATCGCTTGGAATATATACATAGGGACCATTTGGGTTCTGTCGAAGCGATGACGGATGAAAGCGGTAGTCTCATTAGTGATAGTCGACAGCATTTTGACCCTTTTGGTCGTCGTCGCAATATTGCTTGGACGGACGTCACTGATGGGCCAGGCATTCCTTGGCAGCAGTCGCATACGAATCGAGGTTTTACCGGTCACGAGCAACTCGATGGTACCGGCTTGATTCATATGAATGGGCGGGTGTACGATCCGGAGTTGGGGCGGTTTATGTCGGCGGATCCGTTTGTGCAGGCGCCGACTTATAGTCAGAGTTATAATCGGTATGCCTATGTGTGGAATAATCCGCTGAGTTTTACCGATCCGAGTGGGTACTCTGCGTTCCCGGACATTCACATGAACCGCTGTGGTGCACACGTGCCAAAGCCGGAACAAGATCCGCTCGTGGATTTACAGAATGAATACGGATTCGGTGAGCTACCTACCCCCCCCGTCGAGCCGCCTCCTCCCCCGCCCCCTCCCCCCCCCGAGCCGCCCCCCGAAGATAGTGGTGGTTACGAATCGCCTTTTGGTCCTCCACCTTCAGGGGGAGCCGGTCAGATCAGGATAGCGGGGTATTTGGCGCGAAATGAATTTGATATGTATTGCACTGGGTCTGGAATTGAAAAAATGTGTGACATGGATGCATTTCACAACTTTCAGTATATTAAGGCAGCGTCTAATGAGTTGGCTTTGCTAGACGCGGGGAAATTGACAGGTGCATCGGCTGGAAATGGAGCTGGGTATACGGCGGTGGATGTGGATGCTATTGTAGGCACCAGTGGGGGGAGTGGTGGCTATCCTCAAGATCGAAGTTGTGGTGGTAGGC
>JBBDIU010000086.1:0-22551 GCA_040880205.1 Cellvibrionaceae bacterium | reverse complement strand
GATTACGCGGCCGGCGATAAACAAGTGAATTACGAATTCAAAGGCTCGTGGCATTCAGTGCCAAGCGATAGCCAGTGCCTCGAAATGATTCTAAGCAACTTACTGTCGAATTCGCATCGAAGTATACCGCACATGGGGCGCATTTCCGTCGACTGGGGTCGTGCGGGTCAACAATGGTGGCTGGCAGTTAGCGACAATGGCCCCGGAATCAGCCGGGATGAACAGGAAGATATTTTCAAACCATTCTATCAGGGTAGCAATACACGCAAGGGGCCACTGAAAGGAAGCGGCATGGGCCTCGCCATCGTTCGTGAATGTGTGCTGCGACTCAGTGGAAGTATTGAGCTGAGTTCCGCAGCCAACAAAGCTACGGTCTTTACCCTGCGCTTTCCCCTTGGAGATCAGCACTATCATGAAGCGGCTTAGTTTATTCCTACCCTGTATCTTTCTACTCGGATGCGGACTCCTTTCCTTAGACCAGGAAACAAAACCCGAGTCCGATCGGCGGCAAACCCAATCGAACGATCGATTACTGGTGTCCGCTGCTGCCCTTTACGCGGTGCAACTCGAGCCAGAACCGGATCAGTACCTGAGCATTGCCGATTGGCTGGTGCAACGGCAAACGGCGTGCGACCTGTCGAATGACGCTATCGACGCCCATCTGGAACGCTATCGAGGAAGTTTTAGCAATGCGCCAGATGAGGGCGACCCGGCGCAATTGGTACACGCCTATTCGCAACTGAAAGCGCTGATGCTTGCCAGCTGCAACCCGGCCAGAACGCCAGGATTGTTAAACAACTTTTTAACGGCCGTGCGTGACTACAGTCATTGGCCGCCCGAATACAAGGCCTTGTTCGATCTGCTGGCGAGTGAACAACGGGCCTATGCCCTGCTGGAGCAAAAATATCGCGAGCTTGAAGCAAGGCACAAGAAGACGATTGAGGGTATCGGCAATATTGAGAGAACCCTCGAAGATCAAACCGAACCTCGCAGCTAAAAACAAAATTCTAAAAAAGTTCTAAAATGGAGACAACATTTATGTCGAAAGCCACAATAATGTTGGTCGACGATGATCCGGGCATGATGGACCTGCTATCAATGCGCCTCAGGGCAGCTTCCTATTACACGATTTGCGCTGACTCTGGCGCAGGCGCGCTGGCGTCCATGGAAAATGAACTGCCCGATCTGGTAATGACAGATTTGCGCATGGAAGAAATGGACGGCCTTACTCTGTTTCAAAAAATTCACAAGCGTTGGCCGAGCCTGCCGGTCATTGTACTGACGGCCCACGGGTCGATACCGGAAGCGGTGGCAGCCACCCAAAAAGGTGTTTACTCCTTCCTGACCAAGCCCGTGGACAAGGAAGAACTGTTGACTACTATCGGCAATGCTCTGTGCACGCTGCCAAGGACGGAGACAAATTCACCCAGCGTGGGCCGGGTAAAAACCCGAAGTGCCAAAATGTTTAACATCCTGGAGCAAAGCCGGCTGTTGGCGGACAGCGACGTGAATGTGCTGATTAACGGTGAGAGCGGTACCGGCAAGGAACTCATCGCCAGGGAACTGCACGGATTGAGTCCGCGGGCCGCGCAGCCTTTCATCACCGTGAACTGTAGCGCTATCCCAGCCGACATGTTGGAATCCGAATTGTTCGGCCACGTAAAAGGGGCGTTCACCGGCGCGATCCGCGATCATCAGGGCCTGTTCGCGGCGGCCAACCAGGGCGTTTTGTTTCTGGACGAGATCGGCGATATGCCCTTGTCATTGCAAGCAAAACTACTGCGGGTACTACAGGACAAAACCATACGGCCCGTGGGCGGTACGCAGAACCGAGCCATCGATGTCAGGGTGGTTTCAGCCACTCACAGACATTTGCTTGCGGCCATTCAAAAAGGGGAGTTTCGCGAAGATCTCTTCTATCGCCTGAACGTGGTTAACCTACACCTGCCCAGCCTGCGCGAACGCCGGGAAGACATTCTTCTGCTGGCCAGACATTTTCTGCACGCAATCGCCGAGCGGACCGGGTCGCCAGCCAAGCAGCTTTCGCCCCAGGCTATCGCCCGCTTGCTGGAATACAACTGGCCAGGTAATGTGCGGCAACTGGAAAATGTCATGGAACAATGCGCCGCGCTGACCCGCGCGAGTGTTATCTCGGACACCTTGGTTGCCAATGCGATTCCGGGTAGCTTGGAGAACGGCATGCGCCCGCTCAGTGAAGCCAAGCGGGATTTCGAACGCGAATACATTGCCTCCCTACTGAAATCCACCGACGGCAACATGCGCCTAGCCGCGAAGCTGGCCGGACGCAACCGGTCCGATTTTTACAAAATTGTAAACCGGCACAAGCTAAATGCTACTACCTACAAAAACACCTAATAGGCCGTTGAAAAACGACCGCCACTGAACCCGCCGGGACCCAAAAGTCTTACGCCGATAACCCATCCGTGATAGGCTTTTCCATCGAGCCCGCCCGGAGACCGCGTATGCCTGCCCATCGTCGACTCAAATTTACCGTTTTCACAGCCTGCATGTTGTTCATCGCGGTCCCAGGTATGGCGGAAACGCCGGAAAGCTGGTACCAATCCGGCCAGGCGGAACTCGAACGCGCGCTGGCGTACCGGCAAAATACCGGCCTTGCCAAAAACATCATTCTATTCGTGGGCGATGGCATGGGCATATCCACGGTAACCGCCGCGCGAATATACGACGGACAGAGCCGCGGGCAAACCGGCGAGGAGAACAGCCTCTCGTTCGAAAGTCTGCCATTCCTGGCTTTGTCAAAAACCTATAACACCAACCAGCAAACACCGGATTCGGCTGGCACCATGACCGCGATGATGAGCGGTATCAAAACCAAGGCCGGATTAATCGGCCTAAATCAGAATGCCGAACGCGCAAATTGTCGAACGTCGCTGGACGCCGATATCCCTACCTTTCTGGAACAAGCCGAGCAAGCTGGCTTGTCCACCGGGATTGTCACCACCACGCGAATCACCCACGCCACGCCGGCCGCCACCTATGCCCACATACCCGAACGTGATTGGGAAGATGATGCCGACCTTCCCACCGAGGCGATAGAAGATGGTTGCAAGGACATCGCCCAGCAGTTGATTGAGTTTGAATTCGGCAACGGGATAGAGGTCACCATGGGTGGTGGGCGCGCCAGCTTTTTGCCAAACACCGAAATAGATCCACAAACCGAGCGGCCGGGAAACCGCCGGGACGGTCGGGATCTGATCTCCGAATGGCAAGATAAATACAAAGACGGCACCTACCTGTGGAATCGCGAGCAATTGGCGGCAGTTGATCCGGCGTCAACCGACCGTCTGCTGGGCTTATTCAGCCCTTCGCACATGCGCTATCACCAAGACCGGCAAGGCGAAACCAGCGCGCAACCATCCTTGCCGCTCATGACGCAAAAAACCATTGAGATTCTTCAGAAAAATCCCAAAGGCTTCTTTTTAATGGTGGAAGCGGGCCGCATCGATCACGCCCACCACGCCGGCAATGCGCAACGGGCCTTGCAGGATACCAGCGAGCTATCGGACGCAGTGAACGTAGCTCTGGCGCTAACCAATAGTGAAGATACACTGATCATAGTTACCGCCGATCACAGCCACACACTAACCATGGCCGGTTACCCAACTCGGGGCAACCCGATCCTGGGAAAAGTCGTGAGCAACGATGGAGCCGGCAATCCAGAAAGCAATCCCCAGTTGGCCGAGGATCAACTCCCCTACACCACGCTGGGTTATCGCAACGGTCGCGGTTTCGCCACCGGCATGGGTGGCGACACACGCTACCGAACCGCTTCGGACCCCGGACGCAAAGACCTTACGAAAGTGGACAGCACACACCCTGACTATCATCAGGAAGCACTGGTACCCCTGGACATGGAAACCCACGCGGCGGAAGACGTGGCCATCTACGCTGGCGGCCCCTGGGCGCACCTTTTCCAGCAGACCCACGAACAGCATTATATTTACCACGTTATGCGCCACGCGGCCCAGCTTGATCTACGAGCCGCCCCGGTCGATCAATAGCGATCGCGCCTCGAAAGCGATAGACTCCCCCAAGTCCCGGCGCAGCGTCGGGACTTTCTGTCTCGATCACTGAACATTGATCACTGTTCACTGATAACTGATAACTGTTCATCGATAATTGAGCTATTGCTGTGACCACCATCCACCTCGTCCGCCACGGACAAACCGATTGGAATCTCGAACGCCGTATTCAGGGGCAAACGGAATCGATGCTCACACCGCTGGGTGAGCAACAAGCGAGGGAAATTGCGGAACAACTGAAAGACGAAAAGCTCGACCGCGCCTTTTCCAGCAGCAGTCAACGCCCCCGCGATACCGCGAATTTTATCCTGGAACATCATGACCTGGAACTGGAGACCCGCGACGAACTGCGGGAAATTTTTCTGGGTCCGTGGGAAGGCCAGTTGTATTCCGAGATCGCTGACGCACACCCCGAAAGCCACGACCATTTCTGGCAAGACCCCTCACGCTTCGCTCTTGAAGGAGCGGAAACCTTTCACGACCTGCAAAAGCGAGCGCTTGCCGTATTCAACAATATTGCCGAGGAAAACGAGGGCAAAACCATTTTGATTGTCAGCCACGGTGCCTTTATCAAAGCACTGCTGTCCCACTACGAAGGCCGCCACTTACGAGACTTTTGGCTGCCCCCCAAAATGACCAACTGCTGCCACAGCATCATTGAGCGAAGCCCCGCCGGCGATTTCGTTATTTGCCAGTACGCAGGCTTAACCAGTTGGTAGCACGCAAAACCGAACGGGCCGAACCATGAAACTATATACCTATTTTCGCAGCTCCGCGGCCTACCGGGTGAGGATCGCGCTCAATCTGAAGGCATTGGACTACACAGCCGTACCGACCAACTTGCGGGAGGATGGCGGGCAGCACCGCAAACCCGACTATCTGGAACTCAATCCTCAAGCGCTTATCCCAACGCTGATGGACGACGGCGTCAGCTTTACTCAATCACTGGCAATTATCGAATACCTCGACGAGAAATTTCCGGACATCCCGCTGCTTCCCGAATTCCCCGCCGCTCGCGCTCACATACGCGCCATGGCCCTCGCCATCGCCTGCGATATTCACCCGCTCAACAATCTGCGCGTGCTGAATTACCTACAAAGCGAAATGGGGCGGGACGATTCCGCCATCAAACAATGGTACCAACATTGGATTTTGCTGACTTTCGACGGGCTGGAAAAACTAGTGGAGAATTACGGCGGGGATTATTGCTATGGAAACACCATTAGCCTGGCAGACGTCTGCCTGATACCGCAGATTGCTAACGCCAAACGCTTTGACACCGATCTTTCTGACTTTCCCCGGCTAACCAGGATTAACGACATCCTGACACAACACCCCGCGTTCATCGCGGCAGCGCCGGAGAATCAGCCAGACAAGGGATAGTCTACAGTCTACAGTCTACAGTCTACAGTCTACAGTCTACAGATATGATCGTGTGGAACCAGAGAAAGTACAAGCACAGCGGCATTTTTTACTGTCGACTGTGGACTGTCGACTTCTTCACCCGTCAACCTCCCGCAACACTACCCCTGGTGCCACGGTGACGACGCGGCGGCAGCTGAAAACGCCGAGTGCGCCTATGACGAGAGTGCCCAGCAAAATGCCCATGACCCACAGATGGAAATGAGGTTGCATGGGCACTTCCAACACCCAGCGTTGTACGCTCAATAGCAGCACTTCGGAGCCAAAGACCGCCAGCAAACCGGCCATTAAACCGAGCACGGAAAATTCTATCCAAACGCTGCCGATGATCAGCCCCCGGCGGCTGCCCAGGGCACGCAGCAAACCTGCCTCCTGCAAGCGGCTTTCCATGCTGGCGTTGACGGCGGCAAGCAAGACCAAGCCGCCACCGGCAATCACCAGCCACAAAACCAGTTCCACGCCGCGACTGACCTGATCGACAATGCTGCGAATTTGTTGCAGAATTTTGTCGAACTCGAACACCATTACCGTGGGGTGTTTCAATAACACATCATTAACCACGTTTTTTCTCTCGGGAGGGAGAAAGACATCGCTACGGTACACCGGCGAGTAATCCTCCAGGACGCCGGGTGCCATAATGAAGAAATACCACTCGAAAGAATCGCGGTTAACGGTCCGGAAATTTTCCACCACCACATCCACCGCCAGGCCACCGAGGCTAAAAGTGAGCCTGTCACCCAGTTCCAGGCCCAAGCGCCGTGCCACCAACACTTCCACCGAGACCGCACCGAGCGCTTGCTCGTCATTAATTCGTGCTTCATCCCACCAGTCGCCAGCCACAATTTCATTGTCTTCCGGCAATGCCTCAAACCACGTCACATTGAGTTCGCGACGCAGCGAGCCATTGCGCTCGCGGGCTTCTTCACTCGGCACTTCGCCATTGATTTGAGTCAGCCGCGCTCGCAGCATGGGGGAAAAATTTACTTCGCCCATGTCGTTGTCCGCTAGCAATTGCCCGATGGACTCCCGCTCGTGGGGCGCAATGTTCATGAAAATATGATTGGGGGCATCCGCCGGCAACTGCAACTTCCAGTCGTCTATCAGGCTGGTACGAATGGTTGTCAAAGCAAGCAATAGCATGATTGCCGTGGCAAACACCAGGATTTGCATGGTGCTTTGCGCGGGGCTGCGCTGCAAACTGGCCAGCGCCAGGCGCCACACGCTGCCCGCATGCATGCCCAGTTGTCTGCCCACGCGCAACATCCACCAAGCGAGAATCGCGGCCACGCTGATGATGGCTCCGAGACTGAAAAACACCGACAGAGTTATCCAAATATTGGCGCTGTAAATAAAGATCAACAACAGTACCGCGCCCACCCCAAACCCACCCTGCGCCCAGGCTTCGAGATGCCGAACGGGCATTTCGCGGCGCAGAATTTTAAGCGGAGGAATGGTTGGTAAATGCCACAAAGGCGGCAATGCAAAAAAAACAAGGCAAACAAAACCGGTTAATACACCGACCCCGTAGGCGTCAATGCTGGCATTGCCCAACGCGACCGGAAACAGGGAGGACAGCGTGGTGGATACCAAGCGCTGAATGATTTCGCCAATCAACAATCCGGCGACCGATGCGAAAGCGGCCAGAATTAACAGCTGTAAGAGATACAAGGTTCGTACCCGGCGCGCGCTGGCACCAAGGCTTTTCATCAACGCCACCTGATCGATGTGGCGATTGGCAAAATGCTGGGCGGCAATAGCGATGGCAACGCCGGCGAGCAGCACTCCCACGATACCCGCCAGCAGCAAAAAGCGGGTACCGCGATCCAGCGCATTGGCCAACTGTTCCTGTGAGGACTCCAGGTTTAGCACCCGCTGGTGATCACTGATTTGGCCTTCGAGCCAGGTGACCATCCTGTCAATTTCTCCGGGGTCACCAGCCAACAACCAACGGTAGGAGACTCGACTGCCAGGTTGAATAACATTGGTCGCCGGCAGATCCACTTCGTTCATCATCAAACGCGGGCTGACCATGGACATGCCGCCACCGCGATCCGGTTCGTTGATAATGACGCGGGTGGCCAACAGCTCCTTGTCGCCCACTTGAACCGTGTCCCCCAGTTGTGCTTCCAAAAGAGGCAACAGACGGGAATCCAGCCACACTTCACCGGGAGCCGGCACCCCGTCGGCTACCGCGATATCCTCCGGGTCCACCGCAAAAGGCCGTTGACTGACCTCAATACGTCCCAACAACGGATAACCGTCGCTGACGGCCTTTACCGAGGCCATGTTGGTGGTTTCATCGGAGAAAACCATGGAAAGAAATTCCACGGTGCTGGCTTGGCGAACATCGAATTGTGCGGCCGCCGACTGTTGCCAGTCTTCGGGGATTGGTTGGGAACTGTCGACTATGCGATTGGCGCCGAGAAACGCAGCGCTTTCCTCAATCAGCGCCGCCTCCAGGCGATTGGTAAATACACTGATGGCAGTGACCACCGCCACCGCCAGCATCAAGGCACCGGCAAGAATTTTTACTTCACCGCTGCGCCAGTTGCGCCACAATAAACGAAAGGCCAGCATTCTTACCATTAAGTTAAGACCGCGACCTTGGTGGCCGGCGTCGCTACCCGCCCGGCTTCCAATTCCAACTGATACTGGCAGCGCTTGGCAAGGCGGTCTTCGTGGGTAACCAACACCAAGGTCGTGCCCTGTTCCTTGTTCAGTTCAAACACAAGATCAATCACTTTCAGCCCGGTGGTGGAGTCCAGATTGCCCGTGGGTTCATCGGCGAACAACACCTTGGGCTCGCTGGCAAAGGCCCGGGCAATGGCCACCCGTTGCTGCTCGCCACCCGACAGTTGTTTTGGATAGTGGTGCATGCGTTCCGCAAGGCCGACCCGCGAGAGAAAATACTCGCTTTTTTCCCGCGCATCGCGGCGGCCGTGCAACTCCAGCGGCATCATCACATTCTCCAGTGCGCTCAGCCCGGGCAACAACTGAAAGGACTGAAACACGAAGCCCACGTTGTCCGCGCGTACGGCGGCGCGTCCCTCTTCATTCATTTCGGTGAGTTCGCGGCCGTTGAGCTTAACGCGCCCACTGCTGGGAACATCCAAACCGGCGAGAATACCCAGTAAAGTTGACTTGCCTGAACCGGAGGCGCCGATAATAGCGAGGCTTTCACCATCCGCAAGGCGCAGGGAAACGTCGTCGAGAATAACCAGTTTGCCTTCACTGGTTTGCACAACTTTGCTGAGATTTGTTGCTTCAATCATAAGGTCTACTTGAAGGTTTGAGACTAAGCGCCACG
This sequence comes from Cellvibrionaceae bacterium, assembly GCA_040880205.1. Lineage (GTDB taxonomy): Bacteria > Pseudomonadota > Gammaproteobacteria > Pseudomonadales > Cellvibrionaceae > WACF01. Next base: position 13,758 of record JBBDIU010000086.1, on the reverse strand, counting down.
CTCACTGTGCATCCCGATACTTTCCGTCCCGGTATTTTCCATCGCGATACTCTCCATCCCGATACTTTGCAATCCAGTGCGCACCTACAACAAATCGCGGGCTCGATGGACATTTTCAATCCGAACTATTTGTCGTGGACTGCCTTATCGTGAACTGCCACTCGCGGACCGCTAGTCACGAAAATTGGTGAACTGCAAAGGCATGTCAACTGGCGCTTCTTTCAGGAGTTGAATAACCTCTTGCAAATCGTCGCGTTTCTTGCCGGTTACGCGTACTTGATCTGATTGTATCTGAGCCTGTACTTTCATCTTGCGATCTTTAATCAACTTAACAATCTTCTTGCTGAGTTCACTATCGAGACCCGTGCGCACCGTGATGGTCTGCTTCACCTGCTTGCCCGAAGCACTAACGTCACCTTCGTCCAGACATTTTATGTCGATACCGTTTTTATGCAGAGCACTTTTCAGTACGTCCACCATCTGCGTCACCTGAAAATCCGCTTCAGCGCTCACTACCACTTGAAAATCGTTGCGCTCGAACCGCGCATCCACGCCTTTGAAATCGAAGCGGTTGGTCACCACCCGACTGGACTGGTCAACGGCGTTAGTCAGGGTGTGCTTGTCCACCTCTGACACTACATCGAAAGATGGCATTTGTTCCCTCCTTTATTCCATACTTATTTGATTGGACAATGATAGCACCCGCTGAAAGCGGAACGGCAACTCGGTTCGGTCAGAGCAACACGGTAATAACAGCCAGTACGCACAACCAGAAGATCACGGTGCGAGAAAAGAGCGAAAGTACCGCCTTGAATTCGCGTTCGGTGGTATCCGCGGAGGCCGGCAATGCTTCGTCCACTTGTAATGCGCCAAGCACGGCGTGGTACAACACCTCGGCCGTGCCGTGCGCAGTGGACCAAAGGTGATCGCGCCAGGCCTGTATGCAACCCACAAAGTTACCGGTCAAGGCGAACGATAGCCCCAAAACACGGGCCGCCGGCCATTCCAGCAGCCACAGCCAATAGCGCGCCGAATCGTGATTTTGCTGCTGGCCGGGCTCCGCCTGCAAATACAGCGTGCTCAACCGATAGATAAGCGCACCGGCGGGCCCCAGGAGCACAAACCAGAACAACACGGCAAAGATTCGCTCAAAACCCCGGTAACTGACCGCCATCATCATGCGCTGGTCGAGCCCGGCCCAATCGTCCTGGTCGACACGGTCAAGCTCGCCCTGATCCGGCATGCCGAGAGACTGATGGCAAGCCGTTGCACCGACCCAATCCTGCTGTTGTCTGGCGCGGCCATAACGCATCACGATGCCGGCGTATTTACCGCGCCCCACACTGTACAACAGTACCGGCACGGCAATGAACAACTGCAACCAATACCAGATAGAACTGGCCAGGATCAGGAGCAAGACTAGCGCGATCACAGGCCCAAGAATGGCCAACACCATGGCACTAAGCGGCGTGCGCGCCAGTACCGGTGGGTTGGCGAGCCATTCGCACCAGCGGTAATACCAACCATCGTGGTGCAGGGGTTTTGCGGCCCCGTACCAGCGCAGTATGAGATAGGCGATGACAACCGAGAGTAATGTCATGATGCGTTTGCTCCTGGATCCGGCGGGGCCCCGTGAGGTGATTTATGCCAGGGCCGATAGATAGCGCTGCCAATCGAATGCCGGGCCCGGATCGGTTTTTCGCTCCGGTGCGATATCGCAATGTCCGACTATTCGCTGGTTGTTGATAGCGGCATAGCTCTGAAGCAAAGTGTCCGTTACCGCCACCAGCGCCGTGTATTGTTGATCGGTGTACGGCTCTTCGTCCACTCCTTCCAGCTCAATACCAATGGAAAAATCGTTACACCGCGACCGTCCGGCATGGGTCGACTCACCGGCGTGCCAGGCACGTTCATCAAAAGAGACAAACTGCGTGACGTTACCCTCGCGTTCAATCAACAGGTGGGACGATACCTTCAGGCCGACCAGCTTGGCAAAATAAGGATGTTTGCTGCAATCGAGGCTATTGCAAAATAACTGTTGTACACAGCCGCTTCCATAATCACCGGGCGGCAGGCTAATGTTGTGAATAACCAGAAGATCAACGGCGCTGCCGTCCGGCCGCGAATCGAAATTGGGCGAAGGAAGATGCGTGGCCGGATTCAGCCAACCGTTGGAAATGGTGAAATCCACAAAAAATCCCGCGTGAACAAGCGCTCACGCGGGATTATTGCACAGCCAAGCAGGGAGTAAAACAGATGCCTGAATAGGACTTAATTCGGCCGCGACTTGCGCGATCCACCGATGACGGACTCCAACGCGCGATCGAAGAGCATGGTATCGTCCAATAAGGTTAGCTTGTCTTCCTTCATGGCCAAGGCCAAGCTGTCCCTGGTTTCTTCCGCCACTTTCATGCCGCTGCGGTTCACAAAAATATACTTGCCGGTGGCCTTAATGATCGCCGCCAGTCGGCAGCGGTAGTGCTTACCGGTAGTGTCGGTCATTTCAAACCAGGTACCCTGGGTCAGCTTGCTGATAAGCGCCAGATAACTGCTATCGATGTCGGCGGCAGCTTGGGAACTTTCAGCCGCCGAGACCGCCGGCTCCTTATCCGGGGTAGGCTCGGCAGGTGGCGGTTGTGTTTTCGCAGTTGATTCTGGTTGGGCTTGTGGTGATTCGCCGGGAACCGAATCAGGGTCGTTGCTCCCCAGCCCCTGCAAGCGCGCCAGATGCAGTTTTTCCAGTTGATTGAGTAGCTGGGTCATTTCGAACGGATTAAAAGCAATTTTCTCCAACCCTTCGCGCAAGCGTTTCACCAAATGGGGAATCATACCCAGCAGCTGTTGACGGGATTCCGGGGTGATGTCGACGGTAACGCTCCAGACCAGATCCCGTGCCGTTTGTAAGGCATGTTGCCATTCCTCGCTGCCCTTGCCCTGCTTGAGACAGATCAGGAATAACGCGTTGCTCCATGCCCGATCGAGAATGTTCTCGACGGCGGAAGGAATTGAGTGGCCGGCTTTGATTTCTTTCAGGGCCGCATTAACCTGCCGACGGGCGGCTTCGGCCTTGGCCTTGCCATCTTCCGCGTCGATGGTGCGTTGCTCCAGGATCGAGGCGCGTTTGCGTTCCTTTTCAATGTAGGAAACAAAATCCGCGAGCACATCGTTGAACAACGAAACGTCGGCCTCGAACTCGTTGAGTAAGCGCTGCACAACATCGCTGATTTTCCGATAAAGCGGGTCCTTGGGTGCGCCTTCTTCCTTGGGATTCTCCTGCCAACCCAAGGACGCGGTGGCCATTTCGTTGAGCAGACGGCGCGCCGGGTGGCCACTTTTAGTGAAAAAAGCTTCATCCAGCAACGCGACTTTCAAAATGGGTATTTGCAGGCGACCGATCAGAGCCTTCATCGGCTCGGCCAGGCTCCGGTCGTCCAGAATAAATTCGAACAGGAGCTTGACGAGATTGATGGTCTCAATTTGCGATTGAGCCAGGGAACGCGGGCCGTGCTGCTCTTTCAGCAAGGTCAGTAAGGCTCCGCCAATATCGGTTTGCACCCCGGCGACCGAAACCGTGGCACCGGGTTGACTCCATTGCGTGGTTTGCTGCCCCTGGATCTCTGTCAATGCCCCCAGTAGTTCGATACCGGACAAGGCCGCCGTTTGATTAGCCCCCGCAGTCTGGCCGCCGGCGGTTGCGCCTTGCGATGCGGCCCCCGAACCCTGACTGGGAATCGCCTGCCCTTGAGCAGCGCTGCCCGCGGTACCAGTGCCGCCGCCCGCACGGCCAGACGAGGCGCCCGAATTTCGTGGCGGCGGACTGCCGTGGCGCAAGGAAGGAAGCACATTGTGTTCGATCAAGGTGGCATTGAGCCCGTCGTAAATTGCCGGCAGTTCACTGACTACATACTGATCGAATAGCTTGAACAGCACCAGCTTTGCCTTGATATCGGCCTCCAGTTCCCGGGCAGCGCTGACGAAGGCGTTGCAGATAACATCGGGCCCCAGGGGATTGGTTTTGTGGTAAACCTTGTTCGGCACCAGGCTGTCCAGCCGCAAGGACAGGTACTGCAAGCTTTCACCGCAGGCACTGTTGGCTTTGGCGATCATGGAATCGACAGCCACCAACTCTTCCAATTCGTCGTCCGCCACCAAGGACAGCCCCTCGGCGGGTAGGGGATCACCACCATAGAACTCGCCAGATGAGGCCCCGGGCCTTCCTTTAAGAACCAAGTCGACAAAGGCATTGTCGATAACGTCGGCAAACGTTGACTCGAGCTGCCGGCGTCGGATACGCACCTCACGCATGGATTCAAAATAGAGATTTTGGTCGTGGTTACTGGTAGCCTTATCGGCCAGTGCAAACAGCGCATCGTCGGTGTTGTCGAACAAGGCGCGCAAGGCTTTTGAAAGCTGTTGCTTGCCTTTTTCCTGAACCGAGTGGACGGGTGCCGGCAGCCGCGCCAGCTTTGCCCTGTCCTTGGCGGTGATCGGATTGTTGGCCTTGATCGGAACCACCTTGGCGCGGCCTGGCTTGGCGTCGGACATGGGACAACTCTCCTGCTAATACCCCAAACTGGATGCGTAACCTGGGGTGCGTGACCTGGTCAGGTGCCTGAACGGCATGGCGCCGGCAAAGGATGGACGTGGATGGACCCAATGAACCTGAATTGTTTTGGCGGCCAAGCCTGAGTATATACGCGCAGTTCCCATTACCCAGGGATAAAAGCGCATAGCGAGAAGCTCTTCACAGAAAGTAATAAGTAGCGTGGCTCGTTATTTCCAATTGACCGGGAGTTTGAAGTTCTGACTACCAAAGCTTATTAGTGCCACCGAGGAATAGAGCGCATGTCGCAGGACACACCACCGCCGGGAAAACGTACTGGCCGCCACATGTTATTTGTGGGTTGGGCCATCGGCCTGGCTCTGCTGGTGCTGGCCTTCGGCAGCTGGGAAGAAGGACAGTACAACCCCAACAGGGAGCTACAGAGCCAAACCACGGGAGAAATGCGCGAAGTCATCCTGGAAGGTAACCGCTTTCATCATTACGTGGCGACCGGTCACGTGAACGGCGTGGAGGTCACCTTTCTGCTGGATACGGGTGCCACGGACGTTGTGGTGCCAGCAAACCTGGCCACCGCTCTCGGCCTTCAACCTGGAGCCCGCGGCTATGCGCAGACTGCGAACGGCCAAGTGGAGATCCGCCGCACCACTATCGACGAACTGGCGTTGGGCCCCATCAAACTCCACAATGTGCGGGCCAGCATCAATCCAGGTATGTCGGGGAAGGAGATCCTGTTGGGCATGAGTGCGCTGCGGCAGGTGGAACTTGTCCAGCGCCAGAATCAGCTGACCTTGCGCCAGTACACCCCGTGAAGGTCTACCGCAAAACTGCTATGATCCGCGCCAATTCCCCCGCCGGTCCTTCGATCCCCTCCCTATGATCAGCATTGCCGACATACCGAATCTTGAACCAGACATCGTCCGTTCGGTGCGCATTGCCTTGGAGGAAGACATTGGCGATGGCGACATCACCGCGCAACTGATTCCGGCCAGGCAAACGGCCGAGGCAACGATCATTACCCGGGAAGATTGCGTGGTTTGCGGCGTACCCTGGGTGGACGAAGTCTTTCGGCAGTTGGATCCAAGCATCGTCATTGCCTGGCAGGTAAAAGACGGCGATAGCATCCCCGCCAACACAACGCTTTGCACACTAACAGGTAACACCCGCAACCTGCTCACTGGCGAACGCACCGCCTTGAACTTTCTGCAGCTCCTCTCCGGCACCGCCACCACCAGCCGCCACTACGCCGACCTAGTAAAAGGCTCAAAGGTAAAAATTCTCGACACCCGCAAGACCATCCCGGGCCTGCGCACGGCGCAAAAATACGCCGTCCGTTGCGGCGGTTGCCATAACCACCGCATGGGGCTGTTCGATGCCTATTTAATCAAGGAAAATCATATTGCGGCCTGTGGCGGGATTATGCAGGCCGTGGAAGAAGCGCGGCGGCAGCAGCCTGGGAAACTGGTTGAAGTTGAAGTGGAGAATCTGGAAGAGTTGAAGGAAGCGATCAAGGCTGGAGCAGACATGGTAATGCTGGATAATTTTTGCGTTGCCGACCTAAACGCCGCGGGTGATTTAGAGCACGGAACAACTCGATACGAGGTTTCGGGCAACTACGACGAAAACAATATTTCGTCTTTGAACACGACAAACGCTGATTTCAGTTCGTCCGGCTCATTGACAAAGAACCTGCGAGCCATTGACTTGTCGATGCGCATCGCGAGCTTACCGCTTGACCCAAAGCCATCAGTTTTGAACACCCCATTGCCTTGACTGCATTTGCCTATAGTCGCGAGGCTGCTCTGCCACGGCCATCGGCTCGGGCAGAGCCAGAGCACGTAACTGTGGATAAATCTCTTCCGCGGCCTTGAGACTCTCGGTCAGCTCCCGGTAGTGCGTCTCGCCATGCAGACCGCGAAGCTGGAGAAAAACGCGGCGCGCCTGATCCGTTTGCCCATTCAAGACTAGCGCAAGTCCATAGCGGACAAGAACTGGCGGATAAGGGAATCGGCTGCTCACTTCGTGCATCCAGGACAACTCAGCCTGGCTCATCCCTTCCCTGGCTTGGGTCCGGGCATAGCGGGTATATTCGCTAACCTGAGTGAACATTTCCCACTGAAACGGACGCTCCAGTTCAACGTTATCTCCGATACGCGCGGTTTCGAAGCGCATAAGGCGAAAGTCCTCCTCCAGGTAACGATACTCCGTCCACACCAGAGTAGTCACAATTGCTCCCGCCAGTACGACCGGTGCCGCGATCCAGCGAGAAGCGACGCCCAATGTCGGGGCCTGCTGATCGGACTCTACCAGACCAAACAAAACGCATGCGGGCAGAAGAAAGTAGGCATATTCCAGTGGGAATTCCAAAAGTCCATGTATGAGGACAGATCCAGCTGCCATCAGGCAAAATATCGACTCCAGGCTGCGAGCCCGGAGGTACAAGCGCAACAACCAGCCGCCGGCGAGTAGCAGGATTAACGAACCCAGCAAGGGGCCGTTCCACACCAGGATGTCCAAAACAATATTATGGCTGTGCTCGGTCTGCAATGCGACCGGGTGTTCAAGCGTCGCAGAGAATTGTGCCACGGCAACCTGATTCCAGCCGTAGCCCCAGGGGCCGCCCTGGGTAATCGCAAACCAGATTTGCTGCCACATCGCCAGGCGTCCGATCCGCTCCATTTGTTGGGCAGGATTCTCAGCCGACAAATAGAGCCACTCCGCCAGGTAGGGCAGTAGCAAGATAAAAGTGACGTAAAGCCCGAACCAGAGCAGCGCGTAAACCGGAGCCAGGCGCAAGTTGCCAGCACGGTGCTGCCATACGCACCAAACTAAAAATCCGATACTAATCAGCCAAGGAGTACGAGACTGAGTTAGAGCCAGGCCTATGACTAACAGAATGCCAACCAGCGCGGTAACAGACCGCCCCACAAGCCCACGTTCCCAAAGGTAAAGTAGTCCGGCAAGCCCCATGCACAGGAGCGTAGCCAAGTTGTTAGACTGGCCCAGATTGCCATAGGGGCGGTCGCCCGGACGGAGATTATTCAGCCAGATCCCGCCACCCACCATGAACCACTGCACCAAGGCCAGCACGACGGACACTAGCGCAGCCAAGGCCAGTAGCGCGGCCAATGTGGTCGCCATGTCCCGAGGCCGCAAGAAACTTCGGCCCAGGAGCACGGCCGCGCCCGCGGCCAGCAGATACAGTGACGCGATCAGGGCATCACCCTGAAACACGATCAGGTCCGTTGTGTACTGGAGCCACGGCACCAAGGCCAGTGCCAACAGGCCCAGCCCTAGAGGCGATAGGCGGTAACAATGACCCGCGAGCAAGCTGTATAGCCCAAGCAACAGCAAGGCGATAAACGCGAGAAATTCATTGTAAAAGCTCGTCCAGGGGAAGTAGTGGTTAGGTTGCCATAAAGCCATCAGCAGCGCGGCGGCGGCGAACACCGCGGCAGGCCCGGCTAATGTTCTAGGGTTATACAAAAATAAAGCTCTCATGAAAAAGGGGACCTTGAGGTCCCCTTGGTAGGATCACACACAAATTACCAAACTAACTGCGGCAAGAGCCTGGTAGAAACTGCGTAGGCATGCCGTTAGTAGTACCGGGGCCACATACCCATTTATAGATGGACTCGCGTGGAGTAGCGGTGCTGTCGAATGTATTAGTATCGTCGGAGTAGGGTACAAGCTGAATCGTCATACCAGCCGCGTCACCCAAGTCAGGAGCCACTGTGCTATTGGCAGCTAGTACGGTGATAACACCGTTAACATCCGTGGTAACCGACTCCACGTAGAGCGTGGGCGCAACACCGCTCGCCGACTCACAACCCCAACTGTTGCCTGCAGTCGGTAATGTATTAGCGGTCTGGACGGTCTCACTGATACTGGTCCGGCATTTGGACGCAGCCAGAACAATTTCCGACACTTTTGCCCGAATCGTATAATCCTGATAAGCCGGCAGCGCCACCGCGGCCAGAATACCAATGATAGCTACCACGATCATCAATTCGATGAGCGTGAAGCCCTGTTGTTTTTTCATTGTGTTCATAACGTAAACTCCGATAGCGATTGTTGATATGTAATAAGCTTAGCCCAAGTGCTACATGAAACGTTGGTTATGAAACAAGGGTTCCAAGCACTAGGTCATGGGCTGAGCAACTTCCGGGCCAACAGCAACTCCCCTGCAAAGGGATGGCTCATAGCCAATTTATTGGGCATCCACGGGCAACAAAGCTGGGCGGGGAATGACGATATTTGTCATATTTCCTCGATTTTCGTCCGCCGGGGCGTCGATTATCGTCCACCAGGCCTGGCTACCACCGTTCGGCAACCGTCTATACTGTTACTTGCCATACTGAATTCAGATAGATTGACTAAAGCCGTTAAATTACATAGTGTTAGGCGGCATTCTTAAGTGCATGCCATAAAAGCAGCTTGCAAAATAAATAATCGGACAACCCATGAACGCCAAGCCCCCCGTTATTAGCGGCCTTGCCCGTCGCCTTGTCAACGACGGCATAGTCGACGAGGAAACTGCACAGGCTGCCCTGGCCAAGGCCACCAAAAACAAGGTGCCCTTTGCTATTCAACTGGTGTCCGATACCCACGTTAAAGCCTTGAGCATTGCCACCGCTGCCGCCGACGAGTTCGGTACACCTTTGTTGGAGATCTCCGCTTTTAATCCCGAAAACATCCCCGCCGGCTTGGTAGACCAGAAACTAATCAAGAAACACCATGCCTTGCCCTTGTATAAACGGGGCAATCGGATCTTTATCGCGGTATCGGATCCCACCAACCTCCACGCCATCGATGAAATCAAATTCAATACCGGGCGAAATGTCGAACCGATCCTGGTCGAGGCGGACAAACTGGCTACGGCAATTGAGGCCTATCTAAACAAACAGGATGAATCCATTGGCGATGCCTTGGGCGGCCTGGACGAGGATTCCCTTGACAGCCTTGACATTGAAGCGGTTGATGAAGATCGGGGCGCTGAAAAGGACGACGACAGCGAGGTCGACGAAGCGCCCATCGTCAGGTTTATCAATAAGGTATTGCTGGACGCGATTAAAGCGGGTTCATCGGACATCCATTTCGAGCCCTATGAAAAGACTTATCGCGTCCGGTTCAGGACCGATGGTATTTTGCAGGAAATCGCCCGGCCTCCCACCAACCTGGCAACCCGCCTGGCCGCCAGGCTGAAGGTGATGTCCCAGATGGACATTTCCGAGCGCCGCGTTCCCCAGGACGGCCGGATTAAAATGAAGATATCCCGCTCCCGGGCCATCGACTTTCGGGTTAACACCCTACCCACTTTATTTGGCGAAAAGATCGTGCTGCGGATTCTGGACCCCAGTTCCGCCAAATTGGGGATTGATGCACTAGGCTACGAAGACGACCAGAAAAAGCTGTACATGGACACTCTGAGCCAGCCCCAGGGCATGATTTTGGTCACCGGCCCGACCGGTAGTGGTAAAACCGTCTCGCTGTATACCGGCCTCAATATCTTGAATACCCCGGAGCGCAATATATCCACGGCCGAAGACCCGGTGGAAATCAATCTGGAAGGCATTAACCAAGTGCAAATGAACACGAGGGTCGGCCTGACATTTGCTGAAGCCCTGCGCTCCTTCCTGCGTCAGGATCCTGACATTGTCATGGTCGGTGAGATTCGGGACCTGGAAACAGCCGAAATTGCCATTAAGGCTGCCCAAACGGGCCACCTTGTGCTATCTACATTACATACCAACAGCGCGCCGGAAACCCTCACGCGTCTGCTGAACATGGGAGTACCGGCCTTTAACGTGGCTACCACGGTAAGCCTGATTATCGCTCAACGCCTTGCCAGACGTTTGTGCAGCAGTTGTAGGAAGCCCGCCACGGACATCCCCGACGAGATACTGACCGAGGAAGGCTTCGACGATATTGGCATGGAGAGAAAAGAGATAAAGCTTTTTCATCCCGTGGGCTGCTCCGCGTGTACTAACGGTTATAAGGGTCGGGTTGGGGTATACGAAGTGGTTCGCATTACCCCCAGAATTTCCAGCCTTATAATGGAAGGCGGCAATTCGATACAGATTGCGAAATTGGCCAACGAAGAAGGTTTCCGCAATCTGCGGATATCGGCTCTGCGCAAGGCGGCATCAGGTATGACCAGCCTCGAAGAGGCAAACCGGGTAACGAAGGATTAGAACAATGGCAACAGCAGCCACATCAAAATCAAACGTCTTCGTCTACAAAGGCGTGGATAGTAAGGGCAACAAGGTCCAGGGAGAAATAAAGGGCCAGAGTTCCGCCATGGTGCGAGCTCAGTTGATAAAACAAGGTATTCGCACCAAGGGCGTGCGAAAGAAACCCAAGCCGCTATTTGGTAGCAGGGGCAAGGCTATTAAACCCATGGACATCGCCATGTTTACCCGTCAAATGGCGACCATGATGAAAGCCGGCGTTCCCCTGGTACAAAGCTTCGAAATCGTAGCCGATGGCCTGGAAAACCCGTCACTCCGCGATCTGGTGCTGACCATTCGTGAAGATGTCAGCGCTGGCGGTGGTTTCGCGCCTTCGCTGCGAAAACATCCTAAATATTTTGACGACCTATTTTGCAATCTCGTGGAGTCCGGCGAACAAGCCGGCGCATTGGAGACAATGCTCGACCGGATTGCCACCTACAAGGAAAAAACCGAGCAGCTAAAAGCCAAAATCAAGAAAGCCATGACCTACCCCATAGCCGTTGTGGTGGTAGCCGTTGTTGTTACTGGGATTCTGCTGGTGAAGGTAGTACCTACCTTTGCCCAAACTTTTAGTAGTTTTGGGGCTGATCTGCCCGCGTTTACTTTGTTCGTCCTCGGCCTTTCCGACACCGTGCAAGAATGGTGGGTGATAATTCTCATTGGCGGTATTGCTGGCTTCTTCGTGTTCAAAGAAGCGAAGCAACGCTCCCTAGCCGTTGCCACGGCAGTTGATCGTTACTCTTTGAAGTTACCGATTATTGGGGACATTATCTATCTATCCGTTATGGCCCGATTCGGCAGGACATTATCGACCACTTTTGCCGCCGGTGTTCCGCTGATTGACGCCCTGACCTCGGTTGCAGGCGCGGCGGGAAACCGCATTTACCAAACCGCCATACTAAAAATAAGGGACGAAGTTTCGACGGGTATTCAGTTAAATCAATCCCTGAGGGGCAGCGGGCTGTTCCCGGCCCTGCTGGTACAGATGACGGCCATCGGCGAAGAATCGGGTGCATTGGACGAGATGCTGGATAAGGTCGCAATATTCTACGAGGAAGCCGTCGACAACATGGTGGACAACCTCACTTCCCTGCTGGAGCCCATGATCATGTCAGTGCTTGGTGTATTGGTAGGCGGCCTCATGATCGCCATGTACCTCCCCATTTTCCAGTTGGGCGCAGTCGTTTAAGCATTGACTGTGGTAGACGGACAAAGCAAGGGAATTTAATGGAAGCCAGCCTCAGCCAGATCCCAATCACGCTGCTCGTGTTTATTGCACTTATCCTGGGTCTGCTGGTAGGCAGTTTTTTAAACGTCGTTATCCTCCGCCTACCAAAAATGCTGACCGGTGGCTGGAAAGCGGATTGCTGCGAGCTACTGGAGATCGAAAACACGGGCGTTTCAGCAAGTCCCTACAATCTCGTTGTTCCCGGTTCCCACTGCCCCCAATGCAATCACCAGATACGAGCGTGGGAAAACATCCCACTGCTGAGCTATCTGTTTCTCCGAGGCCGGTGCTCCAATTGTAAAACCCGGATTTCCGTGCGTTACCCGGCGGTGGAACTGGTGACCGGGCTGTTATCCGCTTATGTTGTCTTTCACTTCGGGCTTACCGAGCAGGGGCTGTTTGCCTTGTTTCTACTGTGGGCTCTGATCGCATTGACCGTAATCGACATCGATACCCAGTTATTGCCAGACAACATTACCCTGCCCTTGCTGTGGCTGGGTTTGCTGCTCAACAGTGTGGGGCTATTCACTTCGCTAACCGATGCGGTGTACGGAGCGGTCGCTGGCTATTTGGCCCTCTGGTCGGTGTACTGGGTGTTTAAATTACTCACCGGCAAGGAAGGGATGGGCTACGGCGACTTTAAATTGCTCGCCGCCTTGGGAGCCTGGATGGGATGGCAGTTGCTGCCATTGGTAATTTTACTGTCGTCCTTTGTTGGCGCGGTGATTGGGATCGCTGGTATCCTGATTCTGGGTCGCGACAAGAACATTCCGATTCCCTTCGGACCTTACCTGGCGATTGCGGGTCTTATCACCCTGTTGTGGGGCGAACAACTGAGCCAATATTATCTGCAGATAACCAATTTGCAATAGGGATGCTCACAACATACGGTAAGGTTTGGCGTTCTGTTCGGGCAGCGATCCTACTAGGTCAGAGGTACCCTGGATGTACGTAGTCGGTTTAACCGGCGGCATTGGCAGCGGCAAATCCGCCGTATCCGCTCTCTTCGAAGCCCGTGGCGCATCGGTGGTAGATGCTGATATCGCGGCGCGCACCGTGGTGGAAAAGGGCCAGCCCGCTCTTGGCCGCATCGCGGAACACTTCGGTAATGACATTCTACAAGACGACGGAAGCCTGAACCGAACAGCCTTGCGAAATAAGGTATTCAGCGATCCGGGAGAACGTGGTTGGCTGGAAAAATTACTGCATCCACTGATCTTCCAGGAAATCCGCCGTCAGCTTCGCGCCGCAAGCGGGCCCTATGCCGTACTGGTTTCACCCCTGCTAGTGGAAACCGGACAGAACCGGTTGGCCCAGCGAATCTTGGTGGTGGACGCGCCTGAAGAACTGCAGGTGGAACGCTCGGTAGCCAGGGACGCGAGCAGCGAAGATCAAGTTCGCGCGATCATGGCCGCCCAGGCGACTCGTGAAAAGCGCTTGAGTTACGCCGACGATGTAATTCTTAACAATAAAAGTCTCGAGGCGCTGGCTGACCAAGTGGATCTATTGCATGAAAAGTATTGCGAATTGGCTGCCGCCTGATTCAATTCTTCCGAGCCAGCATGTCTGAACCAATCCACCTCGAATGCCCACAGTGCAAAGCTCTCGTCATATGGAACGAGGATTTCCCTCACCGGCCTTTCTGCTCCAAGCGGTGCCAGTTGATCGATTTTGGGGATTGGGCGGAAGAGAAGCATCGGATTCCGGGAGAACTGGATGCCGATGATGATTCCCTG